>DATENN010000369.1:0-5423 GCA_035275045.1 Pyrinomonadaceae bacterium | reverse complement strand
CAGGACGCGATGGCTGCTAAACATAAATTCCAAGTGACGCAGCATCTGCTGAGAATCATCGGCGTCTGCGCCGACTGTCGTCGCGCTTCACGTCAAAGTGCGGCGACTGCAAAATCCGCCGCTGCGCGAGCTCGTTCGTGATTTTGGCAGCCAGCAAAGTTCAAAATGATCATCTTTAAACAAGTCAGTACGACGCATCATCGCAGTCGTTTGGTTACGCTCGGTTCGTTGCTTTGTCTCGTGTTGCTTGCTACGGCATGTCCGCGCAACGACAAACTGTCGGCGAATCCAACACCTTCCGTTACGACGGCCACGCCAGGTAATGCATCAGCGTTCGATGGCGAACGGGCGATGGACCATGTGCGCAAGCAGCTTGATTTTGGTCCGCGTGTCGCCGGTTCAGCCCAACTGGCTAAGACGCGAGAATACATAATTAATTCCTTAAAAAGCTCGGGACTCAACGTCATTACAGACGAGTTCACCGCGCAAACGCCGGTTGGCGAGCGCAAGATGGTGAACGTCATCGGCGAGATTGCGGGCGAGTCGCCAGACGTCATCATTATTTCCAGTCACTACGACACCAAGCTTTACACCAACATGCTGTTTTTAGGGGCTAATGATCCCGGGGCCTCGGCCGCGACGCTGCTCGAGATCGCTCGCGTACTCGGATCCGCTTCCGCAAAACCGAGGTTCACTTACCGTTTGGTGTTTTTCGATGGCGAGGAAGCTTTCTGCGAAGAGTGGGACCAGTGCGGAAAACCCGGCGCGCCGGACAATACCTACGGCAGCCGGCATTACGTGCAGCAGCTTCAGGCCAACAACGAAGTCAGTAAAGTTCGCGCGCTGATTTTGATGGATATGATGGGGTACAAAGAGCTGCAGCTGGGTCGAGATACGATGAGCACCCGCTGGTTACAGGACATTGTGTGGCGGACCGCGCGCGATCTCGGATATGGAAAGTACTTCGTTGATCGACCCGAAGGGGTTGGGGGCGATGATCATGAACCGTTTCTGCGCGCAGGCATCGACTCTCTCGATCTGATCCAGCTCAGTACTTACCCGTACTGGCATCGCACGGATGACACCATCGACAAAGTGTCTGCGCAAAGCATGAAGGTCGTGGGCGACGTTGTACTCGCGAGCTTGCCGCGTATTGCGGATTATGTTCAGAACAAGCGTTGACGATGAGTGCCCTAACTGTTTTCGCCCCAGCGGGGCGAGATGTTTATAGATTTTGAATCCTGATGAATTGCGCTCCGTGGGAGCGCGATATTACATTGCGCTCCTGACGGAGCGCCAAACGGGGAGTGCGAACGATGGCTATAAATGTCTCGCTCCTCCCGAGCGAGGCAGCGTGCCCGATATCACTCTGTGACTGAAAAGAAACGCATAGCAGTTGTACCCGGCGATGGCATCGGTCCCGAAGTGATAGCCGAAGCCGTTCGCGTACTCGAACGCGTCCAGGAAGTGCAGGGCATACAACTCGAACTGGTGAATTTCGATTGGGGCGCCGAACGATTTCTTCGCGATGGAGTTTCACTGCCGCCGGACGCGCTTGAGATGCTCTCAAACGAGTTCGATGCAATTCTTGCCGGCGCGTTTGGTGATCCGCGCATCCCTTCAAACAAACATGCTGAAGACATCCTGCTTGGCATGCGGCGTGGACTCGATCTCTACATCAATTTGCGTCCGGTGCGTTTGTTGGATCAACGACTGACACCGCTGCGTAACGTGACGGCGGACGACATCGACTTTGTAGTGTTTCGCGAAAACACGGAAGGTGCGTATTGCGGCGCTGGTGGTTTTTTGAAGAAGGGCAGCCCTGACGAAATTGCGACGCAGGAAGAATTGAACACGCGACGCGGAGTCGAGCGCATCATTGTCGCCGCTTTCGAATATGCCCAGACGAATGGCCGCCAACGAGTGACGATGGCTGACAAGTCGAACGTGCAACGCTTTGGTGGCGATTTGTGGCAGCGCGTTTTTAAAGAAGTCGCCGCGGACTATCCCGACATTGAAGCTAACCATCAATACGTCGATGCGATGGCAATGTACATGGTGCTGAATCCGGTCCAGTACGACGTGATCGTTAGTAACAATTTGTTTGGTGATATTTTGACTGACCTCGGCGCAGCTATTCAGGGCGGATTAGGACTGGCGGCGTCAGGCAATATTCACCCCGGGCAGGTGTCGCTGTTCGAGCCGGTGCACGGCAGTGCGCCTCCGTTGGCGGGCAAGGGAACCGCAAATCCGGTCGGTGCTATTCTCACTTTGGCCATGATGTTAGAATACCTGGGCCACAAAAAAGCCAGCGAATCGGTGGAAAAAGCAGTGCGCGAGTCGATTGTTAACAACGAAACGACACGCGATCTGGGCGGCAAACTTTCCTGTTCGGAAGTAGGAAGCGCCATCGCTAATCGTATTACGGCCGACAAAACACAAGCGGCATGAAGCGAATATTTCAACCAGGATTTGAGAGACTGATAAATCGCGACGCAGGAAGCGCAGCGCAAAAAACGATCGCAGTCGTGCTGATTGTGGCGGTGCTTGCGTCGCTTCAGGTTAGTCCGATTGTCATCTTGATCGTAGCCGGCGCCGCCGTGCTAGTTATGATCGTTGTCGGCCGTTCGCAACGGCGAAAGACGGATACTGTCTTTGCTTTTTATATCTCGGCGGACGAGGTCCTGGGCGACGAGTCACGTCGATACCGTTTTGAAGTTGCCGACGCGATCAAGGCCGGCGAAAGAGTTGTGCGGCTGATCCCTGACGCCCCGCCGCTCAGCAGTTTTTCGCTCGGCGCGCTTTACTACACAGTTGGTGATTTTAACGGCGCCGTCGAACACCTGGGTCTGGCTGCGGAGGAACAAATCCTTAAAGACAGTATTCATAAGAAACCGTCGCGGCAGTTGCGACGGTACGTGGCACGGCTGCGACAGCTCGAGCGCGCGCCACAGCGATTTGCAAAAATTAATGCCGCCATCCAGCGATTGGAAAAACTCCATCGTGAACGCGGCGCCGCCTTGTTGGCACAAAGCCAATATCAATTGAATAAGTTGGTGGAAGCGTATGCGAGTGACAGTGAGACGCAAAAGCAAGTGGCGGTTGTGAATCCGGCGATGATTTCGCCGGCGCGCCAACTGAATTCGATTACCGCGCCCCCACCCATTTCGCAGGTGCTTAATGAGGTTTATCAGGAAACTCAGATGTCAGATGTCTGATGTCAGATGGGAGATGTCAGGTGTGAGATGTCTGATGACAGGAGATGTCAGATGTGAGATGTGAGATGTGAGATGTCTGATGACAGATGTCGGATGTCAGCGTTCCGGCTAACATAGCAGAGGGTCAAGGCCGGCGGCTCCCCCGAGAATTCTTGCAGTTTCTGAGCAACGCACGTGGCTCGCTTCTCGAGCTCGATCCCATCTTGAAATTGCGGCGCGCGTCGGATCCGCTGACATCCGACATCTGACATCCGACATCCGACATCTGACATCCGACATCCGACATCTGACATCTGACATCCGACATCCGACATCCGACATCCGACATCCGACATCCGACATCCGACATCTGACATCTGACATCCGACATCCGACATCCGACATCTGATCCCTTGCTCGAAACCCTTACAGCCGAAATCATCGCCATCGGTTCCGAACTTCTGGCGCCGGACCGCACTGACACCAACAGTCTCTGGCTCACCGAACAACTAAACAGCATTGGAATTGAAGTTAAGCTTAAAACGATTGTCGGCGACGATGATGCGCGTTTGGAAGAAGCGATCAAAGACGCTGTGCGCCGCTCCAAAATCGTGATCACGACCGGAGGACTTGGGCCAACCGAAGACGACGTGACTCGCAAAGTCGCGGCGCGTGCGCTCGATCGCAGAATTTCACTCGACGAAACGATCCTTGAGGAGTTGCGCCGTCGCTTTCAGAGCTTTGGCTATGCAATGCCTGAGCGGAATTCCCGCCAGGCCATGGTCATTGAGGGCGCAGAAGTTTTACCCAATCCCAATGGCAGCGCGCCGGGAATGTTCATCGATCATGAAAGCGCTTCAGTCGTACTGTTGCCGGGGCCGCCGCGCGAGATGAAACCGATGTTCACCAATCATGTGCAACCGCGACTTATCAACCGCGCGGGTTCAGTGAAAATACTGCGCCGCACGTTGCGCGTAGCCGGAATGGGCGAGTCGGCAGTCGATGAGAAGATTGCGCCAATCTATTCGAAATATGAAAACCCCCAAACGACGATTCTGTTCAATCAAAGCGAGATTGAAATTCATTTGACGGCGCGCGGCCGCACGGATTCTGAAGCGAACGCATTGCTCGATCGCTTATCCGAACAACTGGAAGAGAAGTTAGGCAACGCGGTGTTTTCTTTTGCCGGCGAAAAGATGGAAGAGGTGGTCGGCCTGAAACTGTCGCTTGGCGGTTACACCCTGGCGATCGCAGAAAGTTGCACGGGTGGCCTAATAGCGCAACGACTGACAGACGTGGCCGGCTCGTCTAAATATTTTGTCGAGGGCGTCGTTGCTTATTCGAACGATGCGAAATCACGAACGCTGGGAGTCCAGCCAAAACTTATCCTGGATCACGGCGCGGTCAGCGCTGAAGTTGCCGAAGCAATGGCCGAAGGTGTTCGCAAGCGCGCAGCCGCTGATTTCGGACTGTCAGTAACCGGCATAGCGGGACCGGATGGTGGAAGTGACGAGAAACCGGTCGGCCTGGTCTACATTGCGCTGTCGGACGAAGTGCAAACACGTTCGCGCAAATTGCAAATACCAGGCGACCGGCAATTGGTCCGCTGGCGCGCGAGCCAGGCAGCGTTGGATTTGCTAAGAAGAAGGCTGATTTGATTGTAAGCTGCCACTGATTTACTGACATCACTTGGCGATCAGCGGAAACCGCCCGGGATGTTCAATTGACTCTATGTCGAGATCAACATCCAGATCCGCCCAAAAAAGGTGCCGCGAATTAAGCAGTTTGACGTTATGAATGGCCGCGACGGTGGCGCTCCTAAACCAGGGGAAGTCTTTGAAGGTCAGGAAAAATTCCTTGCCACCGATCGACATCCAAATACCTTGCGTGCCGATTTGTGTGACTTCAGCGTCCGAAGTGTTTTTCCAGCGCTCTTCAATTTCGTCATGATGTTTATCTATTAGCTCCCGAGCTCTGCTTATTTCGCCAGACCGCAGACCATAATTCTCAGCTAATTCCACTATAGGTTCAAGCCAGAACTTAGCATCGCCATTAGCACTCCCGACGTGTACGTGCATTCGAGGCTCTTCACGCGAGTAGAAGTAAAAACGAAAACCTCGCTTGTGAAAGATAGTTGGACTCAATTCTTTGTTGTGCTTCGAATTGAAAAATGTTCGAGCGTAGCACATCATAACCCTCGGCTTCGTTAGATCTTACTGCTGGCCA
>DATENN010000368.1:0-13347 GCA_035275045.1 Pyrinomonadaceae bacterium | reverse complement strand
TCGGCGGAAACAATCGTGCCGGCTGCGCGCGCTGCTGTTGCCATGCGCACGCACGCAGGCGGATCGTGCGCATCCAGATGCAACACGCGACCCTGCGTTGCAACCGCGATCGGCGCTTCGTGTGGCGCGTACGCGACGCGCTCGTCGCGGTCCCAAATAATTGTGCGTTCACCATTCCGAGCATCAATAGTGATAAATGCTAATTGGTTACGAGCGCCCTCAATCATCTCAGCGAACTGCAGATCGACGCCCTCGCTCTGCAGCGAAGCAAAGCCAAACCGTCCTTCCGAATCCGATCCAAAACGTCCCGCGTAAGCTGTTTTTAAACCGAGGCGCTGTAATGCCACCATCGCAGTGGCGGTCTGACCTCCGGGAGTTTGCGTGTGGTCCAATAAACGAGTCTTCGTATCGTACGCCGGGTATTCCGGAACTACGATCAAGTGATCGACGGCGTTTAGCCCAAAGCCGACCGCGTCGAAGAGATGATTGGTTGAAAGAGTAAATGGGAATCGCATTCGAACTGGCCAGCCGAAAGCTCGTAGTTAGACAAAGGGGTGCGCTCCCACTCTTCATTCATCAAACCAAAGGAGCCGCTCCCAACCAGGACATTTTGGAGAGAGGAGTCCGGATCGCCTCGTGGTTTCACCATCTCGTGTGCGCTAGAATGTTCCTTGAATTACTAAACTGAGTTATTCAAAAACGTGACATTAGCTGAAAAACTTAAGGAAATACCAGTTTCCGCCGGCGTCTATCTTTACAAGGACAGCGCCGGCAAAATTATCTACATCGGCAAGGCCAAACGCTTGCGCAGCCGGGTGCGCTCGTATTTTCAGGCGCGCCCGTTCGATCGCAAAACCGATGCGCTGGTCCGCCAAATCGCCGATGTCGAATTCATCGTCACCGACAATGAAGTCGAAGCGCTGATACTCGAAGCCACGCTCACCAAAAAACACAAGCCGCGGTACAACGTCAATTTAAAAGACGACAAATCTTATCCGCATCTGAAGTTGACCGTTAACGAGCCCTTTCCGAAAGCTGTTATCACTCGTCGCATTCAGAAGGACGGCGCGCTTTACTTCGGACCATTTTTGCCCGCAGCCATGGCGCGCAAAACGATCGACGTCATCAACCGCACTTTTCAACTGCGCACTTGCGACATCGAAATTGACGGCAAGGCACCGCGCCCATGTCTTGAATACCACATCAAACGTTGCCTTGGTCCATGCGTGAAGGGTCTTTGTAACGCTGAGCAGTATCAGGAAGCGGTGCGCGACGTCCGCTTGTTGCTGGAAGGACGTAACACTGAATTGGCTGACACGCTGGAATCGCGGATGGACCAGGCCAGCGAAGAAATGCGTTACGAGATGGCGGCAAAGTATCGCGACCTCCGCAAGACGGTGGTCAAACTTTCCGAGCAGCAGAAAATGGCAACCACCAGCGATCGCGACGTCGACATCTTTGCTTACTATCGCGAAGGGGCGCGACTGGCGCTACAGCTATTCACGATGCGCGAGGGCAATATCATCGGTCGCCGCGAATTCTTTTGGGAAGATTTGCCGGAGGATGATTTCGATCCGGCTGCGTTTCTTGGAGAGGTGCTGGCCCAGTATTACGCCTCGGATTATGTGCCGCGAGAAATTCACGTACCTGTCGATTTCAAGGATCGTGAACTGCTCGAACAAGCGCTGACGAAACGCAAAGGCCGGCGAGTAAGAATTCATTACACCCAGCGTGGCGAAAAACGCGATCTGATCGACCTGGGGGAAAAGAATGCCAAGCTCGCATTTGAACAGCGGTTTCGCATTCTTCAACCCGATATGAAATTGGTGCTCGAGGAGTTGCAGGAAACCCTCGAGCTGCCACGGTTTCCGGCGCGCATCGAGTCGTTCGACATCTCGCATATCCAGGGTGCCGAGAACGTTGCGGGCATGGTCGTTTGCGAGAACGGGAAGATGAACCGCAACGAGTATCGCAAGTTTCGAATTCGAAACGTTGAAGGCGCGAATGACTTTGCTTCCATGCACGAAGCGGTCTTGCGACGCTACCGTCGCGTGCTGTCAGAAGATAAACCGCTGCCCGACCTGGTGATGATTGATGGCGGCAAAGGTCAATTGGCGGCCGCGGCTGAAGCGATGCGGGAATTGGATCTTGAGGCAGTAGCGATGGTGGGTATCGTTAAGCCGCCGCTAAAACATAATCAAGTTTCGTATCTGCTGGTCAAAGGCCGAGAGCACGAACCGATCTTTCTTGATCCGCATTCTTTAATTCTGCGCCTGCTGCAAATGATTCGTGACGAGACGCATCGCTTTGCCCTGAGTTACCACCGCAAGCGACGCGAGCTTCGCGACTTCACCTCGGAACTTTCCGCAATACCTGGCGTCGGAGAAAAGCGAAAAGGCCGGCTGCTGCGGCACTTCGGATCGATTCATCGCATTGCGTCGGCGTCACCGATGGAATTGACTCCTTTTGTAGGCAAAAAGACGGCCCAGGAAATTGCCGACCATTTCGCGAGACAGCGAAGTTTAGCGGAGGCGAGCGCAAATAGCGCCACCAGCTAACCAGAGACACGCGGAGTCTCTGTTTTGGCTTAGAGTTCTTTGGCTCTGTCGTGAATTGTGTTCCTAGCAATTATCGCCACAAGGGCGAGAATGACAGTTGACGCTCAGACAGTTTCAGTTAGGGCCGATTTAGGCTAACGCACGCACCGCCGGGTGTTGTATCGTACGCATGTTCCTCGCTTACCTTTTTCTAAAGGAGGCACCGCGATGGCAAGCAAGGCTAGTTTCGGTGGACATCCGCTCCACCCGATTCTGATTCCGTTTCCGATTGCTCTATGGACCACGTCATTTCTCGCTGACGTGATTTTTTATTTTCAGCGCAATTCGAGTCTGAATGTAATCTCGAAATTCTGTTTAGCGGTGGGATGCCTGGGGGCGGTTGCGGCAGCAATTCCCGGCATCATCGACTGGTTGAGTATTCGCGATCCTCAAGTGACGCGGGTTGCGAATTGGCACGCGCGATTAAACGTGCTGGCGCTAATCGTCTTCGCCATCAGCCTTTATTTTCGCATGCGCATCGGTGCTCACTGGGTGAACTATCACATGCGAATTCCGTTCTTGCTTTCCTTGCTCGGCGTGATTTTGATTTCGATTTCAGGTTGGCTGGGAGGCGAGCTGGCGTACAAGTATGGCGTCGGCGTCACACCGCAACACGATTCACCTGAGGAAGAGGCGGCAAAGGTACGTTTGCCTTGAACTGATTATTTGTCATTCGTCATTTGACGTTTCTCATTTGGTATTACAAACGCCGGTAGCCGGCGATTTCTTTGGACTCCACTGCGTCTTGGACATGCGGGTCGCTCCGCTTCAGGTTCGGCCTTGGTGTCGCGCCCAAATGACAAATGAGAAATGTCCAATGAGGGATGACAAACAGTTCTCTTCCTCCCCGGGCCAATCACCCAGTCGGTTGCGATCCTTTCTCGCCGTTAAAATCGTAGGTGATATGCAGTCGCAGCATGCCGTCCTGAACCTCTGATCGCACATCCTTTACATGCGCTTTTACAGTGCCATTGCTTCCACTGACCGGAATCATTGGCTGCAGTTGTGACGGGCGCAGTATCACCAGCGGGTTGATTCTTTGATCGATCGCCGATCGCACAAACACCGTCACAAAGCTATTCGCGAACGGCGCTACACCTTCCAGGTTCACCCCCTGGACATTCACCCGACCATACAACGTCTGCGCCGGCTGATCGAAACTGAGTTGAATCGTCGTTTGCGCCCACCCTTTGAATTGCATGCAGTTTCCCAGCACGTTGTAACTGCCGCTAAAAACCAGCGGCGCTGCGATGTTGCCATTTGTAAACTGCACTTCCGTCTTAGCCCCTTCACCCTGCGCAGCTAAGGTCACGGTGTTGTTACAGCCACCTTGAAAAGCAACGTTTTCGATCTGCGCGAATTGCGAGCCCGGAGTCGTCTGCGACAACTGGAACGATGGTGGGCCAAGATCGCGAAAGATTGATGCGACCATTTCATTCAACAAGCCGCTGTTGAGCGCGATGACTGCCGTGCTCGGCGGATCGCCGCCGGGCGGTGGCGCCTGCACGCGGGTGCCGGGAATCGCGCGAGCCCGCGGAATTCCCAGCAGGAAAATTGTAATGACTGCGCCAATTACCAGGCCGAGTAGCAGGACCAGGAGATATCTCATCGTATTTAGTAGCTTGTCTTAACAGAAGCTGTCGGTGATGGCGACATCAATGGCGATGCCGTCGTGGTTGCACTCTGCGGCGCCATATTGCTTAGCAAAGCTTTGATGACCGCCGCTACCGTACCAGTGAAGGCGTCGATCTGCGCGCGCACTTGCTCAGGCGGAACTTTGTTCATACCGGCGGGAACCTGAAACATCGCATCGTCGACGGTGGTGCTAATGTCGCGCATCTCGGCTACGATCTTTGCGGCCTTGACTCCTTTAACATTGCCGCTTGCCTCGGTGTATAACTCAGAACGCAGCGGCAATCCGGTTTCTTTATCAACGAAGACAAAAGCTTCCGTATTCAATTGGCCGGCAGCGGTCGAGGTGTTGGTCGTGTTTGTGTAGCGATACTTGTCCGCGGTCCGTCCATTTACGGTGTCGTCGCCGACTCGTTCAACGCCCTTCAGTCTTTCAAGGTATGAAACCAATTGCCCCGGCGTCATCAGTTTCTGTAATTGAAAACCGGTAGCCTCTGGCGTCAGCTCGGCGTACTGCTTTCTTCCCGGCGCGATCACGATGTGCTGGTCGCCCTGTTCGAGATAAATCAAATCCGAACCGTCGGGAAGTTTAAAAGCGACGCGCCGATCAGTGCCATTGCGCGCTACTTGAGCTGATAGCGTCGGGATGCCGACCGTCTTGTCGCCTCCCTCGGTTTCCGCGCTGAACACTAAAGTCGCTTGATACTTTTCAGGCTCGCGCGCTGCGATGCCCGCGATGCTTTCGGGCGACGTGTTTGTGTTTACATTGGCTGGCGAAGTATTAGCATTCGCAGAAAGATTTGTGTTTACGTTTGTATCAGCGCGCTGGCAGCCGGCGGCTGCAAGCGTCATTAAACCGGCCAGAAAAAGACAGAAGGTCGCAGCTTTAAAGTTCGCGGTTTTCATAGAATTCTCCGAAGAAGCGAGCAAATGCTCGCGGTTGATCCAAGGGGGTTTTTGGAGGGAAGTTAAGAATAGCACGCGCTAAGGGCAAAGAGCTAAGCCAAAGACCACGTCTCTCTGTCCTTTGCTCTTCGCGCTTTGCGCGCGCAGCGTATTGACTTAGTGGCGGGTTTGCAATAGAAGCATCCTGCTTTTCAAAATCCATCTTCGTGAGTAAAGCAATGAAACAAATTCCAACTCTTATTGTGCTTGGCTTCGCCTTGACGTTGTGCAACCTCGGCACGAAATTCAAAACGGGGACTAACTCCGGCGGCGCAGAAAAACCGGGTTCTGCAACTTCAGGCAGCGGGGAAGCAGAAAAGGCAGCGCCAACGTCGGCCCAGACTCAGGCGGTTGCCGGCGGCGAAAACGTCAAATGGGACAAGCAAGGTATGTCGTGGAGTGTGCCACCAAAATGGCGCGAAGACACCAACGAATCTAAGGAACTGGTGTGGAGTTCACCGGGCGGCGCTGAAGCGGCGCATTTAATCGTCAGTATCTCGCCCATGGATGAAAGCTTTCCCACGGATACGAGCATTCAGGCTTTTTACGACGGCGCCAAGACGCGCATGAAAAATGGAGAAGTTGACGAGTTGAAGTGGGTCGAGATCGATGGATTAAAGGGCGTACAGTTCCGCGAATCTAATCCGGAAAAGCCCGATGATTTCAGAAGACTGCAATGGATGGCTTACCGCAAGTATGCGGGACAGGTGCAGCTGGTAAACATAATGTTGTCGAGTAATGGCGCCGGCTTTCCCAAGCATCAAGACGAAATGTACGGGGTGCTTTACTCGACGAAACTTGTTCACTAAAAAGGAGAACGGACCGGTCCATTTATCATTCGTCATTTAAGATCGCGAATCAATATGCTTACTCTCAATGCTTCTCCCCGGAGGGGAGAAATGTTTATAGCCGTGTGCAGCTATAGCGAGCTAGGCGCTCCGTCCGGAGCGCAACATTTAGTGCTCCATAGCTTTCGCCCCGGACGGAGCGAACGTGTTTTTGAGGTTAGCGTTTGCTATAAACATCTCGCTCCGCTGGAGCGAAACCGTGTCAAATAACTAATGATAGATGAACCGGTCCGTTCCTTTTTCGGTAGCCGTTAATTCTTCTTAATATAGTTCCGGTGCACCCATTCACCTTTCTGCTCGGCGTCGATCGTCTCAAAGAACGCGTTCTTGTCGTCCTCGCGCGTCAACACCTTCACACGCTTGGTAACTTGTTTCTCGGATGGACGCGCCTGTTCCGCCTCAGTCAAAAACGTTTTGACGGTTTCATTTGAAGCGGGTTTGAAACTTTCTTTTTGCAGCTCTGCGATCGCTTCCACAGCATTCGCCTTGAGCAGTTTGGGCCAGAGTTTCCGAAACAGCGCATTCGATGAGTAGACGTCGGCGCTGTTGACCTTGCCGTTGATCGCGAAAACATACCCAATCACGTCGTCGTCGCGATTGACAATATTGCTTAAGGCTTTGAGGTATGCGTCCGCGCTCTCGCGCACGTGACGGTTTTCGACGGCGAGCTGCAGGCTGGATTCAGACACAGTTGAATTAACCCGCGTGCTTAAATTCTCGCTGAGCTTGTCCTGAGCGACGCGCACGTTTTCCCACACAGCGCCTTGCGAATTCGCAACCTTCGCTGCCAACTTGATATCTTTCGTGGCGACGACGTCCGATGAGCTACTGAACACGCGTGGCGCTTCATTGCCCCGACCACTCCAGCGGCCGTGCTCGACGCAGAACGCGGCGATCGGAATGCGGCCAGACTTCGGGGGCACGATCAGGTCAACCGCCATCATGCGGTCCTGCTGGCCACCTTTCACGATGTCGCCTGATTGAACATAAATGTCCTGCGTCGATCGATTCTCGATTGCTAACTCGTTCACGTCCTGCGTTTCATAAACAACAACTTTCTTTTGCTCGAGCGCTTCCTGCAACGTCAGGAACATTTTCGTCGTCGTTGCCTTCGTACGGCTGTGAACTAAGAAGATGGAAAGATTTTTGTGAGTGTATGGTCCCGACAAACGGTAGCTGCCGGCGTCGACCTTTTCTGGTCGTCGTACTCGTTGGTCTTTTGTTTGAGCAGAAATCAGCAATCCTGCGCAGATAGTTAGAAGGATCGCACTAAGCGTAAGCGTAAATTTGTGATTCATTGTCTTGTCTCCAGTTCAAAAGGCGGCGACGAAGAGCGTCTCATGGCGTAGCTTGTTCAGAACACTTCGCTGGTCCATGAAAAAGTCACACGAATAGTGCGCCGGGCTTCGCCGTGCCCGAAGTCAAAGGGAAATCCTTTGGGGAGACGGCCGCGTGTTAACAGTTCCCTCGCAATCAGGGAGACGGATACGACCTGGCTGGTAATGAGAACGAGGCTGGAGAGACTTCTTGCAGATAAGAAAGGGCAACTTTAGAAAAAGTTGCCCTGGAAGAGAATAAGATGCGATCGAAATTTGTTAGACCATCAAATTCATTCTAAAGACGATCGTTGCCATACCCCGCGCCCATGCACGGCGCCTCGTCGCTGCTACGGTTATCTCTTACTCGCATGGGCAGGCCACAAATGTCAGGAGGATCTGTTGCCCTCAATGGCTGATTAATCTTGAGTCCAATCTTCACGTGATCACTGGGAATATTCATCACGTCTCGAGCAAAATGAAAGTCGTTGCGCTTGGTTTCATCTTTGTTAGTAAGGTCGCCAACTGGGTGTGGTTCACAAGAATCACATTCGTTGCTGAAAAGAACTTGATATTTCGCACCGCCGCCAGGTTCTAGTGGAATCTCCATCCGGCCAATCGTAAGCAAGACGCGCTTGTCGAAGAGGTGCCGTTCTATAGCTGCCGCCATATAACGAGCTACGTGACCAAATGAGCGAATTATTTGACCATCGGGTGTTACCAGATCAAACGTGGAATTCGTGCGCAGGCGAGTGTAAAAGGTCGCATTTTTGACCCTAAGCCGATTATGGTACTTATTTTTATCTATGTCGTAACCCTCTTCATAAAAATCCCTACTATCGAGATCGGGCAGCCATCTGAAGTCGTTCGGATCACCGGTTAATCTGTTGAACTGGTCGAATGGATCATTTTCGAAGTAAGCGACGCGCCGGTTCGACTCAGGCACGACCGCTAGAGTCATTTCATCTTCATTATTCACATCCACCTCCTTTAGTGGATCGCCGCAGGGGTAGCGATAAACTTTGACGATGAGTTTATGGTCACCGTTACCCCTGTGAAAGCCGACGATTCCCGTGTCGTCTCCAGATTCGTATGCGAAACCCATAAGACCACTGAATATTACGGTCACAAAAGCGTGAGGATCAGGTCGTTTCTCAGTGATATTCCAATTCAGTTCGACCGCCTTCCTTCTTTGTTCTCGCGGTCGTCCACGTTTGAGCTTGCCGCGCGATCGCTGATCAAAGACTTCTAATTTGGATGCCGCCATCACTCCGGCACTCGCTGCCATTCCCTTCAAATAGTCACGCCTATTAATCTTCGACATTGTTTTCTTTCTCCTTCAGAAAGCCGCGTAGCCACCGATGACTGTGAATGCGGCCCACCCGAATTTCTTCTGAGGCTCGGGCGGTGAGTTGTGAAGACACGCCAACTGCGCGCGCCGCAGCGCGTCAACAGTTGGCAGCTTTTGTTCCGTGCGGAAGCGATGAAAACTAATCATTAGGTCCGCAGTGACTTGCGAATCGATCGGCCAGAGACTGGCGACAACGGTAGGTACACCTGCAGCAAGAAAAGGCCGCGCCAGGCCAATGGCACCCTCGCCCCGGTAAGCTTGTTCAATTCCAGTTTGGCAGGCGGACAACACAACAAGCCTTGTTCGCGGCAGTTTCATTTCATAAACATCGGCAGCTCGCAGCACCGCGTCGCTTCCGCTTGCGTCGCCTGTTTTGTGGGCTAACAAAAACTTCGACAGCAACGGTGACCGTTCGTCAGTCACTGCGTGTGTCGCAAAGTGGAGGACCTCTGCTTTTGGCAGGGCGTTGACAACCGACGCGGTGGTCGCGTCCGCGCCTGCAAGACAAGTTGCTCGCGGATAAAGCTCTGCTATCTGTTCAGCTTCGCGTTTCGCATCCGGCAGATCGCCTAGGGAGTTGAACACTGCGTGATCAAACGCCGGATTCCCGACGGTCAGCACATTCTCGTGGGCAACCTTTTCCCTTTTTCTTGCCGCATCGGAAAGCGTGACGAACACGGTGGCACTCGGTGCGCGCTGCACAGCGTAGTCTTCAACCAAAAACCGGCCCGATGTTGCGGACGCCAATGCTTCGAACGGCACAAAATTGAGGCTCTTATCCGGGACGATGCAGAGAACACGATTAGGATCGAGATAGTTTTTGACCGGCGCGATCAAGAGTGAATGCAACTCCTTGCTTTGTTCGACGATCGAATCAAGAGTCGAAGTTGACGGCTCCGCAATCGCTGTCACGTAACTGCGCACCCGATCCAAAAGTTGCGGGGCGCCAACCGCGACCTGCTTGGAACGAATCGCGGAACGCGTGATTAACCACATCACGATGCGGTCATCAAGCACTGAATACTCGAGAATCTGCGCTGCCTCTGGCATTCGCTGCTGTATTTGCGAGACAACCAGCGGCTGGCTTTCGGCGTCGAGTTTTAGTTCCGGTCCTTCAACGTCGGCGACGAGCCAACCCGCATTTATCATTTCGAAAAGCGAACGGGCGCGCGATGCTTCCGCATAATTCAATGCTGTCTCTGTTCCGTTCGGCTCGGAACTACTGAACTTCACGGCAATGTCGTAAGTGTCCTGACCGGCATCAAAAAATTTGTCGCGATGACTCTCTTCTTCAATGCCCGCGCGGTTCTTCTCAAATAATTGGATCACGCCCGGGAGTTCTGCCCTGACTGAATCATTGGCCTGCATCGCAAGATGGGCCAAAAGCTTTCCCTTACTTGCTTCATAAACGTAAAGCTGGGAATCGAGTCGTTTGTACAGCGCAAGTGACTGATCGTAATGGGCCAAGCCCTTCGTAGCATCTCCCGCTTCGCTATAAAACCTTCCCAGTCGCAACATAGCGTGCGCGCGGGTGCTGATCCTGCTTCGCTCGCTGACAATATTTTCAGCTTCGTTAACCGCTTGTTGGCCGTTGCGAACGGCTTCGTCATAATTCTTTTGTTCACAATTTAAAGTTCCCAAACGTTCAAATGAGCGCGAGCGGAGCAAGGGCACTTTTGCCGCATTAGCCAATGCCAGCGCCTCGTTTTCGAATGACAGAGCGGTCGCCGGCAGATCCAGAAGGTGAAAATCCAACCCTGCTTCGTAATAAATCGGCCACATCAACTTTGGATCACGTGGCGCGCCTTCACCGACATGCGCGGCGCGCCTAAACAACTCCAATGACTCTTGATATTCGCCAAGCGCTAAGTGGGTCGAAAGTAAAAGCGTCAGGGAACGTATTTCGTTGGGTTCGTCTTGAATGCGTTGTGATAGTTTGAGCGCTTCATTTCCGGTGGCAAGTACTTGCGAAAATTTCGCGAGGCTAGACTGCGCATCACCCTGGGCTTGCACGGCCTGCGCCTCCAGCGCCGCATAATTTTTGCTTTGGAGAAGGCGGGCGATCCGGCCGAAATTCGATAAAACTTCCGGAGACAAAGTTCGCAACTCGCAGCAGTCAACCCAAAATTCGGCCAGCAGCGATTCACCCTCATCATGAGCTGAATCGAACTTTTCCTTCGCCTGAGAAAACGTACTCGCCGCGCTATCGAACTCCGCGTGGTTATAAAGCTCGATCGCCGTGCGCATGAGATGTTGCGCCTCGAGGAGAACGAATAGATTCGCATTGGTTGATGAGTAAAACGCCGCGAGGTCAGCGGTAAAGTGATCATTAATCTTCCGAGTTTCCAGCTCCCCTGCATACTTGAGTTGTTGCAGACTTTCATTAGCGCTGTTCGCTTGACCGTTGGCCGTAAAATTCAGGTAGTCGATCAACAAGCCGTTGACGACGCCGTTGCCCCCGCGCGTGCGCCCTTGCTTGAAAGCGGTCCACGCCCGCTCGTCGTCACGGTTCTGATATGCCAGCAGAAAGTCGCGACGGACCTGTTCTTCACTGCCAAGCGCGCCTGGCCTTGCCTCCAATTTTTGAAGACTCTGCCGCGCTTCGTTGGCCCATGGCGAAGTTGAGTCCAACTTCAAATATTCTCGCCAATCGGCCGCTGCCTGGTCCATCAGCTTCAAGTATTGCCTGCTGATAGCGCGGTTGAACCAGGCTTCGGCCAGCTTCGGATTCAACGTGAGCGCCTTAGTGAAATTTTCATGACCGCGGGCCAGCTCGATGTCAGCCTGATCGTTGCCGGTTAGTTGATCTCGCTTGCCTTTTTCTAACCAAGCGGTACCCAAATCCGCAAACGCTGCCGAGTTATTCGGATCGGCTTTGATGGCGGCTTCAAATTGGTGGATGGCTTTATCAAAATCTTTGCGCGCTAAATAAAGATTTCCCAGCGCGTGATACGACGCTGAATTTGGTTTGTCGCGTACTGCATCCAACAAATAACGCTCGGCAGCATCGCGCTCAGAGGAATTGACGCGTTCCGTTTCCGCGCCTCTGGTTTCGATGTATGGCGCGTAGTCAAAGTTTGTAATGCGGGATTCGAACGGCCGCTGTTGTTTGTAAGCATTGTTGAGAGCGACCAGTCCTTTATCGATGTCCGGAGTGTAAAAAAAGATCCGCCAAACACCTGCCACCGCAAGCAGCACCACTGCGGCAACTGCCAGCGTGCGCAATGGAGATGCAAAGAAATTGGACCATCGGCCTGGGACGGGCTTGGATAGGACGGTCGAGGCGCCCGTATGCTCGGCTGCATAGCGCTGCAACGCTTTCGCGAAACGCAGCTTTTGAGCGCGCTCGGGACTATTTAAAAAATGCCGCTCAAACATTTGCTGTTCGTCTTTCCGCAGTCGCCGCGCCAGATAGTCATCGACTAACTCATTCTCAGCAGCCAGCAGTTCGTCATAAAACCCCTCCGCAGTCAGCAGCTGCTGTTCGAAATTCTCGCTGTCCGGATCACTCAACGCCCCCAACAAATAAAGCCGGGCATTTAGCTCACCATCCCAATTTGACGACATCCTCAATTACTCTCTGGCTCGGCGATACTGCCAGTTCGCCGATCCTCTAAAAGCATATGCATTTTGCGACCGGTTCGTTTCAGCCAATAGCCGCTGCTTCAATACAGGCTCTTACGCATTGCTCCAGTTGCAAACGAATGCGATGCGCCCTGATACGCAACGCGTTAACACCTATTCCCAACTCTTCCGCGAGTTTCCGCCTGCGATCGATCTTTGCGCGCTTGTCTTCCTCGTAATACGCAAGCACCAGCCGGCGATTCACGACCGGTAACCGCTCCATGCACTGCTCCAGACAAGCGTACTCGGCTTCAGTTTCCGCTGATGATTCTTGCAATGGTTGATATGCGATTTGAGGGCGGCGCCTCACATGCTCGAGGTAGACCTTGTTCGCCACGCCATAGAAATAGAGAGCGGGTTCACCCGAATACGAGGGTGCGATTTCCATCACTTTCGCGGTCACGCGATTGATGGTTTCGTCGGCAAGATCGTCGGCTTCACCGCAACCGCGACAGGAGAAAATCTTGATGAGACGCGACCGCACAGTCTCATATTTATTGGCCGCGCGGCCACGATCCGCGTCAAGCCAAGCAAGCAGTTGGTCGAAGGCTTCCTGTGTTACCGCCCACTTTTTGGTCATCAGGCCAATGTCCAAAGCAATTGCGGCGCTACTGCGAGCACGCGCGGCTCAGTAACGTCACATGAGGTCTGGGCTGACTGTGGAAGTAGAGGAGCCGGATTGACTTGATCAGGTTGAGCGCTCCGCAGAGCTCAAGAGCGAGGCCCCTCACCTTGGAAAACAGCCGCAGATTAGACGCGTCATCTGAGTGTGTCAACAGATTTGTGAAGAACACGAAATGTTTTGTAGCTTCGGGTCATAGCAGATAGAGCAACAACCGTTTGAACGGGAGAGACGATTATGAAACTCAGATTGCACGCCTTCGCGTTTTGTTTCTTGTTGTTTGTTGGCGCATTCTCAACCCACTCCATTGCGCAGGATGTTCCCTCGACCTTTGATTTGCCAGAGGCTGCTTCGGGCAGACCATACCAAGTCCGAATTCAGGATGTGCTGCGGGATATCTACGGGCTGCGCT
>DATENN010000367.1:0-23440 GCA_035275045.1 Pyrinomonadaceae bacterium | reverse complement strand
CTTTTCTGCGAGTGATTCCTTAACTGCAGCAACCCGCGATTTTGCCTGCTCGACCATTGCGGCTTTTTCCGCGTCGGCGCCGGCCACTTCACCACCTGCGGGAATTGAAGCTGTAGGCGGCGTGCCGGTAGAATCGGGCGGCGTGACAACGCCGGGAGCGTCCTTCACCGCGTCATCCGCAGGTCTGTTTTGATCAGGGTTGTCGCTGTCGTTCGCCATCAGGTTTGCCTGTCGAGCTCACACTGTAACTGAACGTGCAATCGCGAAAACGATTGCGCTCGCAACTTAAGCGAAACTGTTAATGCTAATGCTAAAGGTCGGCAGAAATGGATTTAAACATGACGTTAAAATGCTGTCAATTCATGCTACTGCTTTCATTTACTTGACTGAACTCCTCGATCGATTATAATTCTGACGTCATGTTCGAACGTCCCATCGGCATTCCTAACTAGTCAAAGTTGCGAACCAAGCTTCGCCTTTTACCGCCGCGAAATCGTCATCGTTGGCCGCATCCCTCCTGTAAGTTTGATCCAGCCTGAAAGTTCGCGTTAGATCCCGTTCAATTCCACTTTGTAAGGCTGTTTTTTGCGCGCTAGTGGCCTGGTTCCAGCGTAGACTCTGATAGCATGCGCGATTGTAGTACGCGTCCGCGATCGAACTATCATCGCCTTCGCCGGCCTGTTCTTTCCGCTGTATAAAGCTGGTCATCGTTTCTTCTGCATTCTCGAAGCGACGCAGGGTTTTATACAGGCGCCCCAGCAACAAATTGACGTAACGATCGGTCGCGTGCTTGCCGCTGCGTAATTCGCGCAGCGCGTCGATGGCCAGTTCCGCATCAGTCAAATACTTTGCCTGTAATGCGAGGGCCAAACTTCCGCTTGCCATCGTAATCTTGGTGGAATAAGCAGTCCGTTGTTGGATGTCGTCAAGCTGGGACGGCAGTTCCTTCAACAGGGTTTCCAGTTTGTCGACCGACTTTTGTGACTGCTCAATATTCGTCTTCACGCTGGTGTACGCGCTGAATGCTAATGCGATGGCGTAAATTGTTGAAAGTCCCAGGAGCAACGAAATAAGCTTCTGGAGCCCGTCAGCACGTTCGGTGTAAGCATCCAGCTTCTGCTTTAGGATCTGCTCGGTCTCGGCAACTGTCGCCGCCGCAGAAGGAGCCGGTGACGGGGCTTGAGCATAAATTGAGATCGCTTTCACCATGACAATTGATGAGACGATCGCAAGGGCAAGAAAAAGCGTTAAGACAGGCAGTCTAAACCGCATATGAGGCACCTCATTTCAGGAGTTATGGGAGACGTAATGATACCAACAATCAGGCGCTTGTTTGACGGTTTTTGTGTCAGTGCTTATCATATCTCTCGCCACTATGCTGTGAATTATTGAGGAGCGTAATGAAACCAGGAATTCATCCCGATTATCACGAGATAACAGTCAGCTGCGCATGCGGCGAAAACTTTAAGACGCGTTCGACCAAAAAGGGCGATTTGCACGTCGAAATTTGCTCAGCCTGTCACCCGTTCTTTACCGGAAAGCAGAAGCTGGTCGATACGGCGGGACGCGTGGATCGCTTTAATAAACGATACGGCAAGAAGACTGCCGAAAGCACGACCACTGCGTAATCGATCATGACGTTGTTAGCGAAGCGACATTAGCAGGGCCCAAAACATCCAGCGCCGGCGCGTTTGGCGTTCGAACTTTATTGTGCGAGATGAGGCAATAAAGATTGAACTTCAAACCAGCCGGCGCTAGTGTTTAGAACCGGCTACAGACTTCAGTCTTTGATGTGGCACAGACTTTAGTCTGTGACGTCTGGCACACAATACGGATTTTAGCGGGCACCGACCAAAGTCCGTGCTACTACCGCGCTACCAGAGGAAGTTATCTTGAGTACAAACGAAAGAGATTTGATTGTTGGCGGCCAGGCAGTAATTGAAGGCGTGATGATGCGCACTCCAACTGCTTATGCAATTGCGGTCCGCAAAGCAGATGGCACGATTGTCAACACGGCCGCGCGGCTACCGAAACTTACGGAAAAGTATCCGCTGCTCCGATTTCCCATAGTGCGCGGCGGCGCTGTGCTGGTGCAGTCGATGGGGCTTGGAATTAAGGCCCTGAACTATTCGGCAAACGAGGCCTTCGCTGATGTGCAGGAAGCGGAGGTTGAAGAAGTGGAAATCGCGTTGACGCCTGCGGTGATCGAAGGCGAAGGCGATTTTGCCGGCGTCACCGGAGCTGTGCCTGGCCTGTTTCCAATCCCTACGCAGAAAAGAGCGAAGGATGAAATGAAAAGCGGCGGCACAACCGCGGCGGCAGGTTCAATTATTTTCGCGATCGTTTTCAACATTTTCCTTTTCATTGCGGCCCCGTTGCTACTGACTAATGCTTTATTCATTGCCGCCGGCTGGGCGCCGTCACCGGTTAGCAGTGCAACACCAGCAGTCGCCGCGAGCACCAGCGCAACGTCAACAACGCCGGAGCTGGTGGAAGAGCCGACCTGGTATGGCCGTGCATGGACCACGAGCAAAACCTATCTGCATCCGGTGCGTCCTTCAGTTGCTTTTAATTTTATCGACGGCGTGATCCGCATGTCGTTTTTTCTGCTGATGATATTTAGTTTTTCTTTGCAGAAGGACTTGCGAAGAGTTTTCGAGTATCACGGCGCCGAACATAAAACAGTCTTCACCTGGGAACGCGGGTTGGCGTTAACCATCGAGAATGCGCGGCCACAACCACGGCAGCATCCGCGTTGCGGTACCAGCTTTTTGATGATCGTTATGTTGGTTTCAATCGTGCTTTTTTCCGTGGTGAAATTCGATTCACTGCTATACAACTTTTTAGTTCGCCTGGCGTTGATTCCCGTTGTGGCTGGTTTGTCTTATGAAATCATTCGCCTCTCGGCAAAGAAAGAGAGTGGGCTTTTCTTTAAGACGATTACCCGGCCGGGGGTTTGGCTGCAGAACATTACGACGCAGGAACCCGACGACAAACAATTGGAAGTGGCAATCGAAGCGTTGAAGGAATCACTAAAGTTGGAACCGCAACCAGGCGAACCAGCACTGGCGCCTTTGTCTTGAACAGTGGCACAGACTTCAGTCTGTGCATTCTCGAAACTCAGACAGACCAAAGTCTGTGCCACAGCTATGCAGGAACGACTCAAACAAATTGAAGCGCGGTACGAAGAACTTACCAACGAACTTTCGTCGGCCGAGCTACTCGCGGATCGCGCTGCCTATACGAAAGCGGCGAAGCAACATCGCAGCCTCGGCGAAATCGTAGAAAAATACCGGCACTGGAAAACTCTCAACGACGAATTAACCGGCGCGCGCGAATTGCTGGATACGGCTGATGACGACGAGATGCGCGAGATGGCGCGAGCTGAAGTCGACGCCCTGCAAACTAAACTTGAGCATACTGATACTGAGTTAAAGTTGTTGCTGGTCCCTTCTGATCCAAACGACGAAAAAAACGTGATCGTTGAAATTCGCGCCGGCACCGGCGGCGATGAAGCAACGCTCTTTGCGGCGGAAATGTTGCGCATGTATAGCCGCTACGCCGAGAAACAGGGATGGCGCTTTGAAGTCCTCGACGCATCTGAGTCCGGCATCGGCGGCATGAAAGAAGCGATCGTGCTGATCGAAGGCGACAAGGTCTATTCAAAGATGAAGCACGAATCAGGCGTTCACCGGGTTCAGCGCGTTCCGCAGACCGAAGCGAGTGGCCGAATCCATACGTCTGCAATTACAGTCGCGGTTTTGCCGGAGGCGGAAGAAGTTGACGTTAAGATCGATCCAAAGGATTTGCGCATCGATACGTTTTGCTCGTCCGGTCCTGGCGGCCAGTCAGTCAACACCACGTATTCCGCCGTTCGCATTACTCACCTACCGACCAACGTCGTCGTTTCCATGCAGGACGAAAAGTCGCAAATTAAGAATCGCGAAAAGGCCATGCGCGTCTTGCGCGCGCGGCTGCAGGAGCTTGAAGAGCAAAAGCAACACGACGCGCTGGCAAGCGAGCGACGGTCGATGGTGGGTTCCGGCGATCGCTCAGAAAAGATCCGCACTTACAACTTCAAAGAAAATCGCGTCACCGATCACCGCATCGGCCTCACCATCCATCAGCTGGACTTAGTGATGGAAGGAAACCTCGACGAAATCATTCAAGCGCTCATCAGTCACGAGCAGGCTGAAAAGCTAAAAAAAGAAGCGGTCGCAGCGTAAGATACTGAAGTGCTGAGTACTGAGTCCTGACTACTGAGTGCTATGCGCATGAGATCGGTCGCGGTGTGCTGGTTTGTTGTATCTTTAAAGACCATTGGACAGCGGAAACAACTCGGTACGGTAATGCGCAAGACTCAGTACTCAGTACTCAGCACTCAGCACTCAGTACTCAGCACTCTTTTATGATTTCAACCCACGTCGTCCTAATCCGTCATGGCCAATCGCTTGGCAACGCTGAAGGCCGCTTTGGCGGACATACCGATACGCCACTGTCGCCGCGCGGTCGCAAACAAGCGCTCGCAACCGCAAGGGCATTAAGCGCGGAAAAATTCACCGCTGTTTATTCAAGCGATCTGCCGCGAGCAATTGAGACTGCATCCCCGCTAGCCACCCGCACCGGTGTGGGACTGGAAACGACGGACGCATTGCGCGAACGCAGCGTCGGCGTGATGGAAGGTTTAACTTTCGAAGAAGCCGCAGAGCAGCATCCCGAACAGTACCAGGCATTACTGCGGCGCGACTTCGAACACGTGTTGTTGGGTGGCGAGAGTTACCGGCAAATGTTGGATCGAGCGTCGCGCAAGTTGGATGACGCGATCGCTCAACATGCGGGCGGACGTATTGCGTTGTTCTCGCACACCGGCACAATCTGCATCTTGATTTTGCATTTGCTCGGCGCGCTGGACGCACCGGACTTGAAGCCGGTTTGGATTGCGACGGCAAACTGCGGCATAGCGCGTTTCGATCTCCGCGCCGACGGATTCGTGCGCGTCGTCTGCATCAATGACACGCGGCATTTGAAAGGCATTAAGTAAGTAACAACGCCGCCAGAATCGCCGCAAAATCATTGGCTGTTTCTTAGGCGATCCCGCTCCGCGTTCGCCCAATCACATAAAACCTTCACTTGATCGCCAGACAGTTTTGAACCAGCGTGCAACGGCGTGTACGTGCTCAGCGGCATCTCGCCGTCGCTTACCTGTTCACAAATGTCGCGCAGGCGGCGTGATTGCTTGTCTTTATCGTAATCAGCCCATTGCGAAAAATTCATATCGCGACGTGCTTCGTTGACGTGGTTTGCAATAAACCACGAAACGGGCGCCACGTTTGTGTACCAGGGCCAAACCGTTTTATTCGAATGACAATCGTTGCATGAGCGATCCATGATCGCCGTCACCGGCTGCGGCACTTGAAGTTGCGACTCGATTGTGCGTGCTGGATCAACCGGCGGATTTGCGCGCGAAGGGCGGATAAACTGAATGATGACAAAAGCACCAACTAAAATAATCAACAACCAACGAAAGATTCTCGTCGCTTTCATGTGCGCCTTTTTCTCCTGAGCCAAATCATAGTTAGGCCTGAGAATAACAACAGGCCGAAGATCGCGAGAACATAATTCAAACGAGGCGCCGTCGTCGCAGTTGAAAGGTTTGTTGCGACGGCTTGCCGCTGTCCGGTCGACGAAGCGCTGTCGGCCGGGCCTGTTCCCGCCGTGGCGAAGAAACTACTAGTGCCATCGGGCGCAACTTTGCGCACGCGCGCTCCGCCCCAGGTGCCGGGTGGTATAAAGCTGAACTCGAGAACATAAACCGTACCGTCGGCTGCCGTAGTGACACCGTTCGGAAAGTATGGCGGAACTTCTCGTAACACTACCGTCGGCTTGCCATCATTACCTATTCGCAGCAGACGACGGTTGCCCGCATCGGCAACGTAAATTGTTCCGGCAGAATTGACTGCCAGACCGGTCATTATCGGTTCCGGCCCGCCAAACAAAGTTGGTTTATCATCCGGTGCCCGAGCCGCAAGGTTATTCGCCACCGTCGTCACCGTTCCGTCCGTAGTGACTTTACGGACACTCGTTCCATCGGTCATGTACAGACTGCCGTCTGGGCCAAACGCTAAACCCCCAATCGAGCCAAACTTTGCCGACGTCCCTTTACCATCCTGATGCCCAAAAGCACCTCCTGCCATCGTTGTAACCTGACCGTCGGGCGAACGTCGCAGTAGTATTGTGCGGCTCCTGGTGTGATTGTTCTGCTCGATGAGATACATGTTGCCGGCATGGTCCAGCCAAATGCTCATACCGCGCGGCGGATCAGTCGTCGGAGCTAACAATGAACTGCTAATACCCGATGGCGTCATTTTCCAGATTTCACTGACCGCATTTTGTCCTTGATAGCTGTAATCGCCGCCGTAAATGTTTCCTTCGCTGTCGATAGTTAGTTCGTGGATGTGCCGGCCACGCACGCCCGGCCGAAAAATAGAAACGTGGCCGAGCTGATCGAGCTTCCAAATCGTTTCCAGATCGCTAAAGTAAACATTTCCCGTACGGTCAACGACGATGCCCGTAGCGGGATGGGCGCAGACTGAATGCGACCATATCGGCGCGCCGGCGATGACGGCTATCATCAAGATGCGGATCAAATACATGTTTCCAAAAACGCGCAAAGGAACCATTTGCAGGTTCCTTTGCCAATGAAGTTCAGCGTTCGCGAACGATCTAGCGCGTTACATGAATGAGCATTTCTGTGCCTGCATCAAGCTTTAGTTCTTTACTTCCCTGCACTGCAAGCGAACCGGCGCCACCAGCGCCGCCCAGGATCAATCCAATCGCCGCGCCCTTACCGCCGCCAACGATCGCGCCGAGCACCGCGCCGGCGCCGGCGCCAATTGCGCCGCGTTTGACGGTCTGTTTGGTACGGCTGCCGGATGTGACGCCGCCTTCATTGTCGGCGGTTCCCGAATCACTGCCGTAAACTCGAGTCACATAACCGTGCAACGTACCGCTTCGGCCATTCAAGCTGATCGAATCGAAAGCCAGGTTCATGCTCGTGCGGCCTTTGATCTTGCCCGACTTTTGAATCGAGCTAATGTGCCCGGTGATTTGTCCTTCGTTAAAGCGGACCGGATCAAGCGCGGTCGCCGAAAAACGATCGCCGACGCGCGAGTCTTTGCTCGACAAGGTGTCGTCGAGACGAATTTTTAAGTTAGTACCGATCGGTACAATCGGAGCCACTACCGCCGCCCGGCGCGTGCGCCGTCGTAGCGTGGGCCTGCGTGTTTGACCGCTAACTAAGAGTGGCTCAAACCCGAAAACCAAAAGTGTGGCAAGAATTAATAGACGCTTGGAATTAACCGTCTTCATCATGGACCTCCGCGGCGCACATACCGAGCGCCAAATTAAATGAGACAGACTTCAGTCCGTGATTGTTACCAACGAAGACGGAAGGCTGTGCTAATTGACCAGTAAAACGCGAGGGCTAAAACTTTTTAGCAGGGCTAAACGGCGACCGGTTCCTTTTCGGGACCCGCCGGCACAAGTTCTTCAACGTCATCGAGGGACTGCTGACGATGGACCGTGCCATCCGATTCAAAAATGTATGCCGAAGGGGCTTCGCGCATGATGATGTCCTGCAAACGCATCAGACCATAAAGCAAGGCTTCAGGCCGCGGCGGACAACCGGGAATATAAACATCGACGGGGATGCAACGATCAACGCCTTGCATGGTTGAATAGGAATCGAATGGACCACCCGTCGACGCGCATGCGCCCATGGCGATCGCCCACTTGGGCTCTGGCATCTGATCGTAAACCCGACGGACAACCGGACCCATCTTCAATGTAACGGTGCCTGCAATGATGATTAAATCGCTTTGCCGCGGACTTGGGCGAAAGACTCCAGCACCGAAACGATCGATATCGAATCTCCCGGCCCCGGTAGCAATCATTTCGATTGCACAACAGGCGAGGCCAAACGTCATCGGCCACAAGGCAGACTTGCGCGCCCAGTTAACGACCGGGGCGCCGATGTCGAGCGTCTTTGCGCCCACGGTCCGGCGCACCGCATTCATCAGCGTATCAAACCGAGTTAGAACAAATCCTTCGTCGTGTTCAGCCATGTCTAGTAAATGGTCAATGGTAAATCGTAAATAGTTCGACTTTGCTAATCCCCATTCTTGATAACTCTATCCATAAGCAGTGGAAATATCAGAACGTAGTGGCACAACTATTCACGATTTACGATTCACGATTTACGAGAATCACGCCCACTCCAGCGCGCCCTTTCGCCAGGCGTAGTAGTAACCAACCACCAGGATGCCGATGAAGACGAACATTTCGATTAGCGCAAACTTGGTGAACGAAAAGTCGTCACCCATAAAAATGATGGCCCAGGGCAAAAGAAAAATCGTTTCAACGTCGAAAATCAAAAACAGCATCGCCACGATGTAGTAGCGCACCGTAAACCTCGAGTGCGCATCCGTCAGCGGATCGATCCCACATTCGTAAGGACGCATTTTGTCTTTTTCGTATTTGGCCGGCCGCAGAAAACGGCCCAGAACAATCGGCAGGACGGGAAAGATAATCGCGACGACGAAAAAGATCATTACCGGCCAGTAGGCGGTAATCGGTGAACCGATTGTTGTAGTTGCCTGAAGCAGCATCTTCGAGTCAGACAAACTTAGTTTGTCAGCTTGCGCTTTTACAATGAACCGGACGTTTTGACGTGCAAAAAATCTTAAGCGCGCGGCAAACCAATGTCAACGAAGAGTTGATCGGCCGTTTAATGCAAACCGCCACCGCGTTGGCCCTCAAGCAGAGCAATAGCATGAGCGAGCACCGGCGCGATGACCGCAAAACTTTCCTGAACGGCTTTCGGTGACCCCGGAAGATTCACGATCAATGTGCCTGCCCGAATCCCACAGACTCCACGAGAAATCATCGCCATCGGCGTTTGTTTTAGAGTTTCGTTGCGCATTGCTTCGGCGAGACCGGGCGCTTCGCGTTCGATTACAGCCAAGGTCGCTTCGGGAGTATTGTCGCGGGGCCCGAAACCGGTACCGCCGGTCGTAACGATAAGGTTTACATCGTCGCGAACAGCTAAAGTTTTTAACAATTCCGAAAGCGGTTCCAGATCATCGGAAACGATTTTCGTTTCGTTGACTTCTGCGGGCAAACGGTTTAGCAACTCGACTAAAGCTTTGCCAGATGAGTCCTCCCGCTCGCCGCGTGAACAAGCATCACTGACGGTTATTACTGCCGCTTTGATTGTTATTGGCATCGCGTCAATGGTGCGTCTTTTCTCCGAACTTACCCGCCCGCTACCACGTGGCGGTACTGACAAAACCCGCTTGTCAAATGAGAGCGTTGCCCGGGGCCGGGTCACACTCATTGCTTCCGCGCATGCTCTTTCAACCAGCAACGATCCATAACCACGAGCAATCCGGCGTCGGCCGCGCGTTTAGCGGCGTCATGATCGATCACGCCCTCTTGCAACCAAACGGCTTTTGCGCCCACATCGATCGCCTCATCGACCACTTTGCCGGCTTCGCTTGAGCGTCGAAAAACATTTACCAGGTCAATCTTGTAGGGTACGTCCGCGAGCGAGGCATAAGATTTTTCGCCAAACACTTTAGTTTCATTTGGATTGACGGCGATGACTTTGTAGTCGCGACGGCGCATGTACGACGCAACACCATTGGACGCGCGGCCCGTGCTGGAAGATAAGCCGACCACCGCAATCGTGCGGCACTCGTCGAGAATCCTGCCGATGGTCTCCTTGCTATTGATCTCCACCTCTACCTCCCTCAGACCGATGTGAATGCCTCAAACTGTGCGGCCCTCACAGCTGAATGTCTCATCTTACTGTCGCGCTTAAGGCATGAAGTTCCTGTAGCGACCGGACCTGCATCGGTTCACCGGCCGCGCGCGCGGAAATTGCTTCGACAATTGCCTGCGCGCCGGTCATCGTCGTCACGCAGGGAATATTGTACTGCAGCGCCGCGCGACGAATCGCCTGTTCGTCAAAGTGCGATGCGCGACCGAGCGGCGTATTTATTACTAACGCTATCGCGCCGCGTTTGATGTGGTCGACAATGTTTGGACGACCTTCGTTTACTTTAAAAACGTTGTCCACTTTCAAGCCGACCTCGCGTAGCCGGTCCGCCGTCCCAAGCGTAGCGATAATTTGAAATCCCAGTCGATCGAGCTTACGCGCTAAAATCACAGCCTGACCTTTATCGCTTTCGTTCACGCTGATGAACGCAGTGCCCGCTACGGGCAGTGTCAATCCCGCGCCCATCATTGCCTTGCCGTAAGCTTCGCCAAAAGTGTCGCCCACACCCATGACTTCGCCGGTCGAGTGCATCTCCGGACTGAGGATTGGATCAACGCCCGGAAATTTTACGAAGGGAAACACCGGCGACTTAATGAAGAAACGATTCACAGTCAAGTTTTCAGGTAAGCCGAACTCGCTGAGACGCCGGCCTGCCATTACCTGCGCCGCAATACTAGCGATAGGAACGCCTGTCGCTTTTGAAACGAACGGTACGGTTCGGGATGCTCGCGGGTTAACCTCAAGCACATACACCCGATGGTCCTTGATGGCAAACTGTATGTTCATCAAACCACGCACCGATAGGGCGCGCGCGAGCAAACGCGTGTAGTGGCGCATCGTCTCGATGTGCTCAGGATCGATGCGTACCGGCGGCAACACGCATGATGAATCTCCGGAATGGATGCCTGCCTCTTCGATGTGTTCCTGAATCGCAGCGATGACACATGTGGATTCATCAGCGAGGGCGTCCACGTCAAATTCGGCAGCCCGTTCCAGAAACCTGTCGATTAATACTGGTCGATCCGGCGTGAAACCGACTGCCGTGCGAACATATTCGTCCAGGCTTTCTTCGTCATACACGATCGCCATGGCGCGGCCACCCAGCACGTAGCTCGGCCTGACCAACACCGGATATCCAATCTCTGCCGCAATTTGTTTCGCTTCTTCAGCCGTCGCGGCCATTCCATTTTCGGGCTGCGGAATACCAAGTTCTCGCAAGAGAGAGCCAAAGCGTTTGCGATCTTCCGCAAGATCAATCGAGTCAGCAGCCGTACCGATGATCGGAACTCCCGCCTGATGCAATCGCATCGCAAGGTTGAGCGGTGTCTGACCGCCAAATTGAACAATCACGCCTGCCGGTTTCTCGACGTCAACAATATTCATGACGTCTTCAAAGGTGAGCGGCTCGAAATAAAGTCGATCGGAAGTATCGTAATCCGTCGAAACTGTTTCCGGATTACAGTTGACCATGATCGTTTCGAAACCGGCGGCACTCAACGCGAACGCTGCATGACAACAGCAGTAATCGAATTCGATTCCCTGCCCGATGCGATTAGGTCCTGAACCGAGGATCATTATTTTTCGCCGGTCAGTCGGCGCTGCTTCGTTCTCGGTTTCATAGGTGGAATAAAGGTAAGGCGTGAAAGATTCGAATTCGGCACCGCAAGTATCCACGCGTTTGTAAACCGGAACCACGCCGGCTTTCTTACGAAAGGCGCGGACCTCGTCTTCAGTTTTTTCTGTTAGATAAGCGAGGCGGCGATCGGACAACGCTACCTCTTTGAACGAACGCAGCAAGTCGGCGGGAATTTCTTCGAGAGTGAAACCTTCGACAGACTTTTGGATCTCCATGACGTCCTGTAATTGCTCAAGGAACCATGGATCGACGCGCGACAGTCGATAAATTTCTGAGATGGGCCAGTCGTGCTGCAGCGCATAGGTGATGTACGAGAAGCGTTGCGAATTCGGCCGTGCCAGTTTGCGCTGCAACTCGTCGGTGGAAACATCTTCAAGTCGCAAGGGCTTGACCGCTTCCAGCGAACGCAGTCCCTTGAACAACGCTTCCTTGAACGTACGACCGATCGCCATCACTTCGCCGACCGACTTCATTTGAGTACCCAGTACGTCTTCGGCTTCCTTAAATTTTTCAAAGTCCCACTTCGGAATCTTTGCTACGACATAATCAATCGTCGGTTCGAACGAAGCGGGCGTCTTCTTTGTGATGTCATTTGGAATTTCGTCGAGCGTGTAACCGACGGCTAGTTTCGCGGCGATTTTCGCAATCGGAAATCCGGTGGCCTTCGATGCAAGGGCTGAGGAACGCGACACGCGCGGATTCATTTCGATGACGCGAACCTCGCCGTTTTCCGGATTAACTGCGAACTGAATGTTTGAGCCGCCCGTCTCAACGCCGACCTTGCGAATGATCGTCAGCGACATGTCGCGCAAGTTTTGGTACTCGCGATCGGTCAGCGTCTGCGCCGGGGCCACGGTAATGGAATCGCCGGTGTGCACTCCCATGGGATCGAAGTTCTCGATCGAGCAAATGATTACAACGTTGTCAGCCACGTCGCGCATCACCTCAAGCTCGAATTCCTTCCAGCCGAGAATCGATTCTTCAACTAACACTTCGTGAACCGGTGATGCTGACAGTCCGTTCGCGACAATCTCTTCGAACTCTTCCGGATTGTAGGCAGTGCCTCCGCCCGTTCCACCTAACGTAAACGATGGCCGAATAATTGCGGGGTATCCGGTGTGCGCGACGATTTGCTCCGCTTCTTCCCAGGATTTCGCAAAGCCACCGCGCGGCATTTTCAATCCGGCTTCGTCCATCGCCTGCTTGAACAGCATGCGATCTTCCGCAACGCGAATGGCTTCGCGGTTGGCGCCAATCATTTCCACGCCGCATTCCTCCAGCACGCCTGAATCAGAAAGTGCGATGGCGAGATTCAGCGCGGTTTGTCCGCCGACCGTCGGCAAAAGCGCGTCGGGTTTTTCGGCACGAACGATTGCACTAACTGCCTCGACAGTAAGTGGTTCTATGTAGGTGACGTCCGCGGTTTCAGGATCCGTCATGATCGTCGCCGGATTCGAATTGACGAGTACGACCGTATAGCCTTCCTGGCGCAACGCTTTGCATGCCTGCGTCCCTGAATAATCAAACTCGCATGCTTGCCCAATGACGATCGGGCCCGATCCGATAATCAGAATTTTGTGCAGATCAGTTCGTTTGGGCATGCTTATCCGAAAGTTGGTGCTGATTACTCAGGTTAGAACGGAGCGAGCATTATACATAGCAATGAAGGGGCGCAAAATTCGAGAGGAACGCATCATCGGCGCTGACATCAATCGAACGCGCGTCTTGTGTATTCCACTTACTGCGCGCATAAAAAAAGGCGAACTCGTGTTCGCCTAACTCGTGGGCAGACCTAATCCGCCTCATACATTCGCAGAATCGGCGCGCCGCTGATCCAGACGCCGGCGGAAATCCTCGCCTTCAATCATGACCTTCTTGCACATCTCGTAAAGACGACTGCGAAGCGGCGTGCCGATCCGCTCTTCAAGCGTTGTCATTTCCTGGATGCGATCGGCCGCAAAGCTGCGACGTCGCGGCAAGGTGGTGTCCGTATCAGTCGAAGTTTTCGTATCATCAAGAAAATTTGTGGTGAAGATTGTCAGACGATTGTTGTTGTAACGGCTGTTAATGATTTGATAGAGCGTGTCGCGAACCCAGTTGGTCGGCACCGATGCCCCCAATTCATCAAGTACCACGACTTCAGCCTGGTACACCGGCGCCAGCACGCGCATTTCCGATGTTTGCGACACTGGGTTGTACGAATCCTGAATCGCTTTTAGCAACGAACCAGATTCGTAAAACAATCCGGCGACGCCTTTCTTCTCTATCAAATCTCTTAGCACGGCGATGGCGAGGTGTGTCTTTCCCACGCCAACTGGTCCCATAAACAACAACCCGGTCTCAACCCCCGGATAATCTTCAACCAGGCGCGACGCGAAACTGTGCGCGAAATACTGTGACTCGTGTTTTGGATAATAGTTGTGAAACGAACAGCCGCGGAAACGCGGTGGAATGCGAGCGGCATCGAGGGCTCGTGAACCCTGGTTTGTACGCCGGCAATCGCAAATAACTGCGCCCTTTTCGGGTTCGATGCGAGTCCCGGTGCCAAAACAAATCGGACACACGTCAAGGGGCGCCGGCGACGGACCAGAAGCATCCGCGCGCTTATCGGCGATGTTGACGACATTGTTTTCCGGGATGTCCGATTGCATTAGAGAAGCAAAACGACTATGACGTTTAAGGGCCGATTATATCATCGCGCTGAAATGTGACAATCGAGCCCTGAAGCGATCAGATGTTAATTATCAGATTTGATAGAAAGCCGCAGCTGGCTTTCCAGCATCAAACCCGATAGTCCGCAACAGGCCGACTGCCAAACAACCGTGATAATTGACGGCTAAGGTGGTCCGACTTTTGGAACTTCAGGGGGTTTGAATTACTGTTATCATGGACACCGGTTTTATAGAGACAGAAATGCCGTTATTGCACTCATTGCTGAGCAAACTGGGTCTCAGCAAAATGAAAGCCGAGCGCCACCCGATTCGGGTTTTTCTGCTCGATGATGATCGCAGGAGACATCGTTGGTTCGCGTCGCGTTTCAAAGGCGATTTGGTTGATGTTGCCGACAATGTGAAGCGTGCTCAGGAGTTGCTGAGCGCAAATGCTTACGATGCGATCTTCCTCGATCACGATCTCCATCCCGAGCACTATCACGCACCCAGTAACGACGACGAACGGACGGGTTACGCTGTTGCGGTGTGGCTGGCGCTGCATCCCGAACTGCAACGAGCTTCAACGATCATGGTGCATACGCGGAATGCGGACGGAGCGATGCGCATGGTTGAAGAGCTGCGGCGCGCCGGTCGCGCCGCCGATTACGTTCCCTTCCCGCTGCTCGCGGAACGCATCAAGAATTATTGGGCGCGGTAGGTCTTGAATCCTAATAGTTAATTGTCGTGCCGGCCGTCTCGAATGTTTTCCGGTCGGACGCTAGTGGCCGCGCATTCGCAAAACCATTCCCGATCTATTTACGATTTACGGTTCACGATTGACGATTTACGAGTGGTGGCCAGGGACGGAATCGAACCGCCGACGCCGGCCTTTTCAGGGCCGCGCTCTACCAACTGAGCTACCTGGCCAACGGGTAGGAAAGACCGCGTAGTATAGGGAGTCGCTAAAAGAACGTCAAATTACACTGTATTCGCCAACATTCCGAGTTTTGTCAGATTAGTCACAAAAAATCGTTGACGACTCGACGTGCCGGTGTATAATTCCTGCCGTTGAGGATGGGGTTGACGCAATGTCGATCCAGTTTAAGAGACGACATCCAATTCAAAATTGAAAGTGCCCGCCAGTGCCAGCTCGGCCGCCGATCGCGCCCCCCGCAGTCGCTACCTTCGAGCTGGCACAGCCATTTTTAGCCGCCAATAAATTCACGACTACCGGATCACTCTTCTTCAATTCCAGCGCGCGCTATTAACTCTTTTCTCTGAAGTGAAGCTTCATCGACGACGGTCGTTTCATCCAAAACCGTAAGCTTGTACGCGTTAAGCGCGATGGCGCCATCGATTACGACGTGACGTACGTCAGCACTTTGCGCTGAATAAACAATCGCCGATTCAAGTTGAGATGTATGCGGCGTCGTGTGCGCGCGACTCAGATCGACGACAATCACGTCAGCTCGTTTTCCAATTTCGATGCTGCCGATTTGATCTTCCAGTCCCAGCGCTTTGGCGCCTTCGATAGTAGCCATGCGCAATGCCTGTGCGGCCGGGATTGTTTCTGGTCCATGCAGTGCCTTCTGCAACAATGCCATCGTCCGCATCTCCGTGAACATGTCTAGACGGTTGTTGCACGCGGCTCCATCCGCACCAAGCGAAACCGAAACACCGCGCTCGAGCAATTCCGTTACCGGCGCTATGCCCGATCCCAGTTTCAAATTCGACGAAGGACAGTGAGCAACACGTGTTTGAGTATCAGCAAGGATTCGAAATTCACCTTCATCCAAATGTACGCAGTGAGCAAATACGGCGTTTGGCCCTGTTAGACCAAGCGAATCCAGGAACGCTACGTTGCGCAAACCTGACTCTTGTTCAACGAGTTGGCACTCGTTCTCGTTTTCGGAAGCATGCGTATGGACGATTAGTTGATGTTCGTGGGCCAACTCGCCAACCCGGCGAAGCAGTTCACTGGTGCAACTCAATGCAAAGCGCGGCGCGAAGCAATATCTGATCCGGCCGCCGGCGGCGCCATGCCAGCGTTTCAGTAGTTCGAGCGATTCGGAAATGGAATCAGCGGTATTTTCATGAAGCGCGGCCGGAACCTCATCGCCGCGATCCATCATGCATTTGCCTACGGTCGCGCGGAAACCGGTTTCTTCGACGACGCCGAACACCTCGCCGGTATGATTCACCGTTTCCATTGTCAGCGCGCAAGTCGTGCCGCCCTTAAGCAGCTCAGCAATCGCGAGTCGCGCCGCCGCTTTGATCGAGGCCGCATTGTGCGCTGCTTCCATTGGCCAGACGCGTTTCTTTAGCCAGTCAAGCAGCGATAAATCATCCGCGGCGCCACGGAACAGTGTTTGGCAGAGATGAATGTGAGTTTGAATAAATCCCGGCAGCACCGCGCAGTCGTCTGCATTTAACGTAACGTCGGCTGTCATACCGCTGTCGCCGATACGCGCAATGCGGCCGTCTTCAATCAGCAGATCTCCGCGCTGCACGCTCGCTTGCGCGTCCATCGACAGAATTGTTCCGCCTTTGATGAGGATTGATTGCTTCATTTGTCGCCGCGGGATTATCCGTTTAGACGCGATACCTGTAAAGCATAAAGCATCAGGCTGCGCCATCCATTGACCGTTCGGCTCACCACTGCTCGTAAACACAAAAAAGCGTTCGACCGTTGAGCAAACTGAAACGACCGAACGCCTTTTGTTGTCAGAAAGCTTACTTCTTGTCGGCTGCCGCTGCTTTCGCTGCGGGCGCGGGTTCAGGCTTGAGTTCCGGCACTGGCAAACCCAGCTTCACTTTAACTTCTCTTTCAATTCGCTTCAGCAATTCCGGATTATCTTTCAAAGCTTGTTTTGAATTTTCGCGGCCCTGGCCCAGGCGTTCTCCTTTGTACGAAAACCACGCGCCACTCTTGTCAATTACGCGTTGCTCCGCGGCCAAATCCAGCACATCGCCTTCCCGAGAAATACCTTCGCCATACATGATGTCGAATTCGCACTCGCGGAACGGCGGCGCCACCTTGTTCTTAGCCACTTTGACGCGCGTGCGATTACCCACTACGCGATCTGCATCTTTGATGGCCCCGATGCGGCGAATGTCCAGACGCATCGAAGCGTAAAACTTCAGCGCGCGTCCGCCGGTTGTTGTTTCCGGATTGCCGAACATGACGCCGATTTTTTCACGAATCTGATTGATGAAGATGAAACACGTGTTCGACTGCGCAACAATCGCCGTCAGCTTTCTTAGCGCCTGAGACATTAAGCGCGCCTGCAAACCTGGCAAGGAGTCACCCATTTCACCATCGAGTTCCGCACGAGGAACCAAGGCCGCCACGGAATCGATGACGATTACATCTACACCGTTCGAGCGCACCAACGCTTCAGCAATTTCTAATGCTTGTTCGCCCGAGTCGGGCTGAGAAATCAGCAGCTGATCGATTTCCACGCCAAGCTTGCCCGCATATTCGGCATCCATGGCATGTTCAGCATCAATATAAGCCGCAACGCCGCCCGCCTTTTGCGCTTCCGCGACAATATGCAGCGCAAGGGTCGTTTTGCCTGAGCTCTCAGGCCCGTAGATTTCGATAATACGGCCGCGCGGAACACCGCCGACACCAACCGCGATATCGAGACTGAGCGAGGTGGTTGAGATGGCCGGAACATCCGACACATCACGCTCGCCAAGGCGCATAATTGATCCCTTACCAAATTTCTTTTCGATGTTGGAAAGGGCTGCTTCAATCGCTTTGCTTCGATCCATATTCATTCGTTCCTCAGCCATGGGATGCATCTCTTTCTTCCGCTCCTTTTCTCGCGTGCCGGCTGTAACGCAAAGTATTAGTCCCGCGACTGCAATCGGACAGACTGCGTTACCTTTGCGCTGGAGCATAGCATACTCAACGCGAGAATGGAACAGTGTTTCATGCTTGCAACAAACTATTTTTGGGGTGATGTTTATCGGCCGGCCTCTATCAAATCGCCTATCGAGCGGCCCGTGCGACGTTCGGCTTGTTCACTAAGCGACAGCAGTTCGCCGGCGCCCTCATCTCTTGAAATGCGCTCCACCCGCCACATGGGAAAGAAAAGATCGCCAAAACCCAGGAACTGCTCCTCGTGAGCAGTCGCCTGTAACCAGCTATCAAAAGCATTCAAGTCGAGGCCGCGCAAGAATACTCCGGCTGGCGTAATGTCGTCGAGCAGGCCCCAACATTTTTCACGCGGCGAGTGAAGCACGATTATAACCATGCTGTTCGGTTTTATGCTCGCCGCTGGTGAATCCACCGGTTTCATTTTTATACCAGCAATCTTGCTAGCTCGATCGATGCAAACTCTCTTTCATTTTCGCGACGCAGTTGCCTCGTTGAGCAGCTTAACCATCTCGTCGCGTTTATTCTTTTGTGCCCAGGCGGCAGCAGTCAGCCCATCCGTGTCCTTTAACGCCGGATTCGCTCCATTTTGAAGCAGAATTCGCGCAACCTCCTGACGATCATAGATCGCAGCCCACATGAGCGCGGTGCCGCCAACCTTGTTCTTGACGTTCGGATCGACGCCTTTGGCGAGCAACAACTGAACGATATGGGCATTTCCTGCCTGCGCCGCGCCGTGAAGAGCCGTGTCGCCCTCTGAATCCTCAACATCGACGCGCGCGCCGCGCTCAATCAATTTCTCGACCGCATCGTCACGGTTCTGCCAGACATAACGCATTAGCAGCGTGACGCCGTTCCCACCTTGTGCGTTGACATCTAATTCAGGACGGGCGAACAAAATATCTGCTACTTCATTTTCTTTGTGTTCCAGCGCGCGCATAAGCGCCGTGCCCCCGCCCTCGTCTTTTCGATTCACGTCTGCTCCGCCAGCCAGCAACGTATTGACGATCGTCGCGTCCCCACGAGCGGCTGCGGAGATCAGCGCGGTGGCGCCGGTGTCCTTGGACTTCACATTTGGATCCATACCCGCCGTAAGGAAAGCGCCGACGACCATCGCGTCGCCACTACGAGCCGCGGACAGAAACGATTCCTCGTCAAAGTCGTACCCACGCAGCTTTAGAAATTGTTTGGCGGCTTCAGGAGTTGGCTTCTCGGGTGTGGCGTTGGAGCAACCGGCGTGAAGACAAAATCCAATGCCGAGGGCAAGCGCTAATACGGCCTTAGATGATTTCACTTTCAATGCGCTTCCTGTGGTTTACCTTCTTTGCAAGGCACGACCACCGCAGTTTTGATATGAACCGGCTTCGTTGGTTTCTCGCCCTGGGTCGGCGCGTGATTGATTGCATCGACAACATCCATCCCGCTCGTAACTCGGCCAAAAGCGGAAAAGGTGCCGTCCAGATTCGATCCCTCGCCTACGAGAATAAAGAAATTAGTAGTCGCGCTGTTGGGTTCGTTCGTGCGCGCCATCGAGACAATTCCCCTGACGTGCTTTATCAAACTGGGTTCATCGGGAACTCTGCGGGCCATGCGTTTCGCGAGTTCCAGCCCCCATTTTTCGCTGGTGGAAAGATTGCCGCCCTGAATAACAAAGTCCTTAACCACACGGCTGAAAGTAGTAGTATCAAAAGCGCCGGTCGCAACCAGGTTTAGAAAATTCCGAGCATTTTCCGGCGCTGAGTCAGGCAACATTTCAATCACAATATTTCCAACTTCTGTCTGAAGCGTAACGCAGTGTTGACCCATCTTCTCGACCGAGGCGCCATCGAAGGGCTCTGGTTTGATCTCGGTGATTGGTTCGACCGGTCGCGTATTTTTCTTCGTTGGGTCAGCTTGCGGCCGGTTGCTGTTAGGTTCCTGGGCCAGAGCCACACAAACGGATAGCAGCACGCAGCCAAGCATCGATAAGAAACTGAAGGGACCAACTTTCATTCAAGCTCTTGCCCGTTCGCGCCGTAAGCGCGAGACATCTATAGAAAGCAACGACAAATTGCGACCCTTATGGACGCACAATAATCTATAAACGCTTCGCTACTACGAACCGAAGACTCAAAACATCCGCGCAGCCGACAACCACTGTCCGCCATCGACGACCAGCACCTCACCATTGATGAACGATGCCGCGTCCGAACAAAGAAAGACCGCGGCCTTTTCAATATCACTGATGCGTCCGAACCGTCCAAGTGGGACGTTGCGTCGTAACTTCTCCTTAATTGGTTCAGGCACCAACCGCTTCATTCCTTCAGTGTCTTCGATTGGCCCAGGGGCAATGGCGTTGACTCGAATTCCGTACTGCCCCCATTCGACGGCCAGATTACGCGTCAGCGCATCCACACCAGCCTTCGCCGCCGATACATGCAACTGCATGGGCGTGCCGAGATAATGCAGCGTGGCGCTGATATTCAAAACCTGGCCGCGATTCTCTTTCAATTGAGCAAACGACGCGCGACAGACGTTGAATGTGCCTTTGAGATCGATGTCGACCACAGTCCCAAAGCCATTCGGCGATAGTTCTTCAGCTTTGCACAAAAAATTTCCAGCGGCGCCATTGACGACAATATCAATTTTGCCGAAACGTTCCACGGTGGCGGCAATTGCCTTCTCGACCTCGTCAGGATTGCGAACGTCGGCAGCAAAAGCAAAAGCCTCGCCCGCGTCGCCGTTTTCATTGATAGCCTGCGCCGGCGCGACCAAGTGGTCCATAGTTCGGCTGATCAAGGCGACGTTTGCACCTGCTTCTGCCAGCGCCCGTGCCACACCGCCAGTGATACCGGTACCGCCACCAGTGACGAACGCAATCCGACTCTTCAAGAGTCCATCGACAAAAATTTTTCCGTTCATTGTGTTTATGGCACAACCTTCAGCCTGTTCTCATTGCGCAAACTTGAGCAACTAATCGTTCAACCCTCAAGAGGATCATCTCTTCAAATATGGACCAAAAGTCTGCAACCACATTACTACCCGGCAATGAAGGGCCGCGCTTGAACGATATAAATCTGCCCGTTCATGTAGGCCCATTCAATGTCCTGATCCCGATTACCGAAGACGCGTTTGATGGCCATCGCGGCGCGTACCAGGCGCCTTACGACTGGGTCAGTCAGCACTGCGCGGTCACCGGTGATCGAAATCTCCTTTACGCCGCCATTCTGATCAAAAGTCAACAAACTGTCTTCTTCAGAGCGAGTCAAAACCTGAATAGCATTCGCGCGCGGCCGGTAAATAATCTGTTCCGCCACTTTCTTGCCTTCGACCACTTTAATTCCCAGACCGCGTTTTGCGCTGATGTAAACCGCATCTTTGTTGTCACGATCGAAAGGATCGGTCGTGATCATTACTCCTGAACTATCCGAGTTAATGCCCTCTTGAATCAAAACGGCCATGAAGATCTTCGAGTGGTCCACCGCCATCCGTTCCCGCGCTTCGTAGGCTTCAAAATTCCAGAGCGAGGCCCACACCGTCTTGATCGCCTCGATTAGTTCAGCCTCTCCGCGGACATTAGGGACCGTCGTGTATAGACCCGCGCCGCTGAAGTTCGGCAAGTCCTCTGAGTTAGAAGAGCTGCGCACAAACAAGCCCTTCCCGGCGAACTCCTGCCGGACTTTGCGCGCCAGTTCGGCTTGTAGCTTTGCATCGAATCTGCCTCGTTGTATCTGATTGCGCAGCTCGACGAGGCGCTGGCGACGATAGGCGGGATCGTGAACAAATTTTTGGTCGTTCAGCAGCGTGTAGACAGCGTCGTCGATTTTATTAGTTTTTAGAAACTGGTCGTAGTAAAAAAACGGCAGCGTGAAACCGTTCGGAACCTGGATGCCGGGAAGTCGGGCATTCATCAATTCGCCGAGGTTCGCGGACTTGCCACCAAATGCGATGCTGGATCCAGCGCGTTGCTGACTTAAACCCAACAGTCGCGTTTCAGCGAGATCGAACTTTGGTTTAATGAGATCCTGGCGTTCGGCCAGCCGCTTTTGATACTCGCGCAATTGATCGATATCGGCCCGCTTAATCGAGTACCTATCGCGCTTGGTTTCAAACGTCACCCACCAACCATCGTATTGCTTCAAAAGGGTCTGCGCGTTTTTTATGTATGCGTTGGGAATTCCCCAACCCTTCGCGAGGAGATTAATGTGCGAGAGCGGTGTTGAAGGTTTGGACGTGATTACGCCCGCGACCGGTGGCAATTGAAGCGGAACCTCGTCAAGCACCAGAATTTCGTTGTAACCAATTTCGACGTGTTCGTCGAGTTTTGGGATGACATGGATGCGACCGATGCCGCTGGCAACGTTTAGTGCCTGATATTCGAGATCGTGCGCGATGTCGCTTTGCAGCACACGCGGAATCCCAAGTGTTTTTGAAGCGTCTTCCTGGCGAACGGAATTTGGCTTGTAAGCAACAGGCATGAAGAAAGTTCTCTTGATGACCTCGGCCGCGAGGGAAATTTGCTCGGGAGTGATCAAGTCGCCTTCCCAAAACTCAAAAGTCCAACGCTTTATCGGCGTCTGATATGCAATCGTGCCGAGAATGAAGCGCCGATTCGTTTTCAGATAGTTGTTTTCGAAAAACTCGCGACCGCGTTCGAGCGACAAATAAGTTCCGTTCACAAAATCTTTGTGAAAGGCATACCGCTTTGTATTGACGTAATAGATTTTGTTTGCGTCCTTACGATCGATTACGAAGAGGACGTGAGGCAAAGCGTACGGCGTGTCGGGATCGTAAGTTACCGCAAGCGAATTGAACTCGGCTTCGGAATGAATAGCAGGAAGCGAACGAGGCGCACTGGTCTGAGTATTAGCCGTTGACAGGCCGCATAAAAAAACCGCAAGCGCCAGCAGGTTAACGAAGCTTTGTCTGATCTGCTCGTCTTTCATCATCAACTAGCCCGGATCTCTTTAGTTTTTCGCTGCAGCAATTCTAACAAATCGTCGACGTGCCGCTGCTCAGTCAAGAAGCTATTGATGTTCACACGCAAACAACGCCGGCCATTCAGAACCGTCGTGTGCAGCCAGGCTTCACCACTCCGCTCGATTGCCTGCTGAAGTTGTTGTTGCCGGCGATCTTGTTGGGCAGTCGATTCATCGGCTGCATTGTCAGGCAGCCAGCGGAAACAACAAACAGCGGTTTCAATTTTGTGAAGCGTTTCAAAATCAGCAAGCGCTTCGATTTGTTGCGCGAAATAATCTGTCAGTTCAATTTGCTTTTCAATGACGCCGGCGTAACCCTGGCGGCCCATGAATTTGAGCGCCATCCACAACTTCAGCGAGTTGAAGCGGCGCGTGCCCATTTGCCCATAACGGAAAAAATCAAATTGCACGTCCGCACCACCGCGGTCTTCATTCAAGTACTCGGGAGTAATATCAAAGGCGTCGCGCAATACG
>DATENN010000366.1:0-2319 GCA_035275045.1 Pyrinomonadaceae bacterium | reverse complement strand
CGCGCCGACAGCGTTTCTTCCGTGTCTTCAGCCAGTACTGGCACAACCCTTTGCGCAATGATTGGACCACCATCAAGAGTTTGATCGACAAAGTGCACCGTACAACCGGTGAACTTTACGCCATGCTCGAGTGCTTGCCGTTGCGCATCCAATCCCGGGAAAGCCGGCAGTAAACTCGGATGTATATTCAAAATATGTCCGGCAAAGGCTTCGAGAAAGCCGAGCGACAACAACCTCATGTATCCCGCAAGACAAACGAAGTCAACCTGATATTGCTGCAAAAGTGTAACCAACTCAGCATCATGCGCGTCGCGCGTTCGGCCTCTTCGCTCTACCACGGCGGTCGCCAATCCGCGTGATTGTGCGAGTTGAAGTCCGGCAGCGTTCGGCTGATCGCTAACAACGAGCGCTATTTCGGAATCGGGCACTACGCCGTTGCTTACGGCGTCGGCGAGCGCCACCATGTTTGAGCCACGGCCCGAAATCAGAATGGCGATTTTGTTTTTTTGCCTTGTCACTATTGCGCAAGAAAGATCAGATGAAACTAACCGAGCGGTCACCGGCGACCACGTGACCAATTTCGAACACCGGCTGCGCGGCGTTTTGCAAATTGGTTTTTATTGCCGCTGCATCGTTCTCGGCGGCGACGATAACCATGCCCACGCCCATGTTGAAAGTGCGAAACATTTCGGATTCGCTAACGTTGCCGAGTCGCTGCATCAGTTGAAAAATCGGCAACACCGGCCAACTTCCTTTCCTGATTTCGACTGCGGTGCCGGACGGCAGAATGCGTGGTAAATTATCGGTCAAGCCGCCACCGGTAATGTGTGCCAGCCCTTTGATCGATCCTTTATCCAGCAATTGCTCCAACGGTCTTAGATAACTTACATGAGGTTGCAACAGTGCCTCTCCCACAGTCATTCCCAGCTCATCGACGTGCTGATCGACATCATAGGAGCCGATTTCGAAGAACAACTTGCGCGCGAGCGAATATCCGTTGGTGTGCAGGCCGACCGAAGGCAACGCCAAAAGCACATCCCCCGGTGAAATCTGTCTGCCATCGATGGCCTTTTGTTTATCGACGACGCCAACGATGAAGCCGGCGATATCGTATTCACCAACGGCATAAAAGTCCGGCATCTCAGCCGTCTCGCCACCCAGCAAGACACAACCATTTTCGCGGCAACCATTCGCGACTCCTTCAACGATTGATTCAACAACGTCAGGCGCCAACTTGCCGGTTGCAATGTAATCGAGAAAGAAAAGCGGGCGCGCGCCCTGGACCAATATGTCGTTAACGCAGTGATTCACGAGATCGCGGCCGGTCGTGTTATGAACGCCACTCTGGAAAGCGATCTTAAGTTTCGTCCCGACGCCGTCAGCCGACGCAACCAGGACTGGCTGTTGCAAATGAGGAAATGCACCATCGAACATTCCACCAAAGCTGCCGATCTCGGACAGGGTGCGCTCGTTGAAGGTGCGTTTCGCGAGTTGTTTGATTCTATCGGTGGCGCGCGTTGCGGCATCAATGTCGACGCCCGCATCTGCGTAGGTGATTGCTTTGGCCATTGTGTTCGAACATTAATTCTCAGGTCAAAATTTAGCTTGATAATTTGCGACAACAAACGTGGCAAGCTAAAGCTTGAACTCTGAAGTACTAACTTCCATCTTACTTTTAGGACTCACTATGCACGATTCACTATTTACCGCTCTTCTTTGGTGGTGGTCCAAAATCGCCATAAGCAATAAAACCTGATCGCGTCGAATCATCTTTTTGCCCGGGGCGGCCGGCCCAAACATCGACCGAACCTTCTTTCGAAGTCTTGATCACGTAATCATTCTCTTTTCCGCGCGACGTAATCGTTATCTCTCCCTGCAAATCGGTGCGATACAGTTTTGTATTTCTGCTGCGGAACCGATCGAGGACCGCTTGCGCTGGATGGCCGTAACGGTTCCACTCGCCGCACGAAATGATTGCCACTTCCGGCTTAACGCGATCCACGAAATCCTGCGTGGTAGCGTACCTCGAACCATGATGCGCAACCTTCAGTACCGTCGCGCGAACGTTTGCTTCTTTCGACAGCATTCTGTGCTCGGTTTGCTCTTCCGCATCGCCTGTCAACAACATGGAAAAGTCGCCATAGTCCAACCTGATGACGATCGAGTTCGCATTCGGGAGGTTCCCGCCGGTCTTCGTCTGATCGCGAGTGAATAAAGGTTCACTAGGCGCAAGCACCGTCAAGCGCGCGCCGCCGCCGATGTCATATTTGTTCCCCGCCTGCGCCTTTTCATAGCTTGCGCCGCTTTGCGTTATCGCCG
>DATENN010000365.1:0-3710 GCA_035275045.1 Pyrinomonadaceae bacterium | reverse complement strand
GGCGCCTTGTCAATCTGATCAAAGGCCACAAACTGCACCTTCGGATTGTTCTTGCCCAGCACCTTCGTGATTGCTGCCGTCAAGGTCGTCTTGCCATGGTCCACGTGCCCGATCGTTCCGATGTTCACGTGTGGCTTGCTGCGGTCGAATTTCTCTTTTGACATCTCTGCTCCTTGGATATGAGGTCAGTACCATCCGCGGTAGCGAATGGGTCCGCCTTCAAATCACCCACCCGCTACCGCGGGCGGTACTGACAAAACCCGCTCTACTTCGTAGCTACGCCCTGAACCTTTGCGATAACCTCTTCCGCAATATTCTTGGGCGCCTGCTCGTAACGCTCGAAATGCATCGTCGAGGTTGCGCGTCCTTGCGTTGCGGAACGCAAGTCAGTCGTATAACCAAACATTTCCGACAACGGCACGAACGCAGTAATCACCTGCGCGCCGCCTACCCGCGGTTCCATGCTCTCGATGCGGCCGCGACGCGAATTCAGGTCGCCATTAACCGCGCCGGTGTAGTCGTTGGGGGTAACAACTTCGACGCGCATGATCGGTTCAAGTAAAACGGGCTTCGCTTTGCGCAGCGCATCCTGAAACGCCAACGAGCCGGCTATGTGGAACGAGCGCTCGTCGGAATCGACTTCGTGATAAGAACCAAAAACCAGCCGTACCTTAACGTCAACCAGCTCATAGCCGGCGAGGAAACCACGCTCCATCGCGTCCTTAATTCCCTGCTCAACCGGCTTGATGTATTCGCGCGGAATGGCGCCGCCGGTGATCTCGTTTTCGAAAACAAAACCTTCGCCGGGCGCGGGTTCGACTTCGATTTCGACGTGTCCGTATTGACCGCGACCGCCCGTCTGCTTCTTGTAAACTTCTTTGCCGGGCGCTGCCTGGGTAATCGTCTCGCGATAGGCGACTTGCGGCTTGCCCACATTGGCTTCAACGCCAAACTCGCGCTTCATGCGATCGACGATAATCTCGAGGTGCAGCTCGCCCATGCCGGCGATGATGGTCTGTCCGGTTTCATGATCCGTCGAAACATTGAACGAGGGATCTTCCTGCGCTAAGCGGTTCAGGGCGATGCCAAGTTTATCCTGATCCTGACGGGTCTTGGGCTCGACAGCAACGCGAATGACAGGAGCGGGAAATTCCATCGCCTCGAGGACGATCGGTTTGTTCTCATCGCAAACTGTATCGCCGGTTGTAACCTGCTTCATGCCGCCGATCGCGATGATTTCACCGGCACTCGCCTCATCAATATCCTCGCGCTTGTTAGCGTGCATGCGCATTAAACGGCCCACGCGTTCTTTCGTATCTTTGATGGGATTGTAGGCGTACGAACCCGCTTTGATCGTGCCGCTGTAAATTCGGACGAACGACAACTGACCGAGGTGCTTGTCCGCCATAATCTTGAAAACAAGACCGGAAAACGGTGCACTTGCTTCGGGGGGACGCGCTTCAATTTCACCACTTTTCGGATTTTTGCCTTCGACCGGCGGAATATCGAGGGGCGACGGCAAATAGTCGACGACCGCATCGAGCAACGTCTGCACACCTTTGTTCTTAAACGCGGAACCGGTAACGACCGGGACGAGTTTCAGTTCGATAGTGCCTTTGCGTAGCGCCGCGCGAATCTCTGCTTCAGAAATCTTTTCGCCCTCGATGTACTTGTGCATTAAGCCGTCGTCAACGGTTGCGACTGCTTCGATTAGTTTTTCATGGGCGGCGGCGGCGGCGTCTTTCAGATCGTCGGGAATGTCAACGGTTTCGTACTCAGCACCCTTACTCTCGTCGCTCCAAATCAAGCCCTTCATGGCAATGATGTCGACGACGCCTTTGAATTGGTCTTCGAGGCCGATAGGAATTTGCAACGCCACAGGGTTGGCGCCCAGACGGGTAATGATTGATTCGAAAGAACGATCGAACGAAGCGCCGGCGCGATCGAGTTTGTTAATGAAACAAATGCGGGGCACGCCATACTTGTCGGCCTGGCGCCAAACAGTCTCAGATTGAGGTTCGACACCTGCGACACCATCGAATACCGCGACAGCGCCGTCAAGCACGCGCAACGAACGTTCGACTTCCATCGTGAAATCGACGTGGCCGGGCGTGTCAATAATATTAATGCGATGATCTACGGAGTTCCGTTCCCAGAAACAGGTCGTAGCAGCGCTGGTAATCGTGATACCGCGCTCCTGTTCCTGCTCCATCCAGTCCATGGTCGCTGTGCCCTCGTGCACCTCGCCAATCTTGTGCGTGATGCCCGTGTAATAAAGGACACGTTCCGTGGTGGTGGTCTTACCGGCATCGATGTGGGCCATGATGCCGATATTCCTGGTAAGTTTTAGATCCTGTTTTGCCATCTCAACTCTGGTCTTTGGCTTTTGGTCTTAGGCCTTTGCAAAGACCAATCGCCGAAGACCGTCTTAACTAAAACTTGTAATGCGCAAATGCCTTGTTCGCGTCCGCCATGCGATGCGTATCTTCTTTTTTCTTAACTGAGTTACCACGATTATTCGCGGCATCGAGAATCTCGCCCGCAAGCCGGTCGGTCATCGTTTTTTCCCCGCGGCCGCGCGCGTAGGAAACGATCCAACGAATCGCCAAGGCGCCCCGTCGTTCCGCGTGTACCTCGATGGGCACCTGATAAGTTGAGCCACCCACGCGCCGCGATTTAACTTCAACGGTAGGCTTAACGTTATCAATTGCGCGCTTGAAAACCTTTAGCGGTTCTTCCCCGGTCTTCTCGCCGATCTGTTTCATGGCGCTGTAGAAAATAATTTCAGCGACCGACTTCTTGCCCTGCAACATCACGCCGTTGATGAATTTAGTCACCAGCGGGCTGCTGTAGATTGGATCGGGAAGTACTTCTCTTCTTTCAGCAACTCTTCGTCTTGGCATAATCAGGTCTCAGCTAATCTTGAGGCACAGACTTTAGTCTGTGTTCATCGGGCACCGACTGAAGTCTGTGCTACTTATTTCCCGGCTGCTTTGGGGCGCTTCGCGCCATACTTCGAACGTCCCTGCTTGCGATCGGCAACCCCCACTGAATCCAGCGTGCCGCGAATCACGTGATAACGAACGCCCGGGAGATCCTTTACACGGCCACCGCGAATCAACACGATCGAGTGTTCCTGGAGATTGTGACCGACGCCAGGAATGTAGGTCGTCACTTCAATGCCGTTCGTCAGGCGAACGCGCGCGACTTTCCGCAGCGCCGAATTTGGCTTCTTCGGCGTTTGCGTATAAACACGCGTGCAGACTCCGCGCTTCTGCGGCGAGCTTTGTAGCGCCGGGCTGGCCGTTTTGTACTTCACCTGCTGGCGGCCCTTGCGAACTAATTGATTAATAGTCGGCACTATCTTTTTTCCTTATCCACCCGCTACCGCAGGTGTGCTGACAAGCGCAAAAGGGCGTTACCTGCCTCTTTCCGGAATCGCGAAGTTGTCGGATCCGGCAGTCAGCGCAGGCGGCTGCCCTGATAAAAATTGTTTTAGGGATGTTCTGAATTCGCGCTAGCGGGTGTGGATGGTGGCTCCCTTAAGCCGACTTTTCTGTGGCGTCGCCTGTAGACGAGTCCCGACTAGTCGGGATCGACGCGTGTCGGCGCTGGAGCGACGGTAAACCGACGCGACGCCGACAACTTACGCCACAATAATTGTCAAAACCGATTGCCAACAGGCAAACGGGGCAACGTCTCCACACCGA
>DATENN010000364.1:0-3248 GCA_035275045.1 Pyrinomonadaceae bacterium | reverse complement strand
ACGGTTACCGTCTGGCTTTACAAAGCGCGGCAGCGGATCGCGTTCACACTATTGCCGATGATATTTGTTTTGACGATTACTTTGTGGGCGCTGATCACCCTGGTCATCGGAAACTTTCGTATAACGAAAATTGCGACCGGGAGCGTCGACATAGAACTGATTAACGCCATCGCAGGCGCTGCGCTGGTCATACTGTCGCTGTATCTGGCGGTGTTAGCGGCCGTTAAGATGCGTGGTGAGCGCCGGAAAGGGAGCCTAACCGCTGGACACTCGGCGGTAAGTCTGGAATGAGAGCGACGTTAAACCTTCCGGGTTGTTCTTTGTTTTGCGATCCGCGTCTTGCCATTCCACGCAATTTTCCGCCATAATCCGCAATTTCAATGTGAACGGTTGCTCGGCACAATGCGCGCGCGGCTTAAATTTGGCGCCGCAGATTCGTTGAAACTGTGCGCGTCAGGCGTTCACGCGTTGTACTCACCGGTTAAAGATCAGGAAAGGATTTCAACGATACACGCGTTAGCTGTCAGCTAGAGCGTCAGCCAGCAACTGTGCTTTTTAACATCATGGATAACAAGATTCAGCGATTTATTTCATCTGCATTTGGGGCACGTGTCCCGCGAGTTTTTGCAACCCTATTTACGTTAGCGCTCGCGCTCACCGGATCCGCGTCGACTGTCTTCGCGCAGCAACACGGCGGCGGAGAGGCAAGCCTGGTGTTGCCCGATCTCTCGCAGGTGACGTTTTTTGGCGGTGTCAACGGTCACAATCTTCTGCTTGCAGGGATTGTGGTTTGCATTCTGGGGCTGGGCTTCGGTTTGGCGATCTACATGAACCTGAAGAATCTGCCGGTCCATCGTGCAATGCGCGAAATCTCCGAGCTCATTTACGAAACGTGTAAAACGTATCTGATCACCCAGGGCAAATTCATCCTGATCCTGTGGGTGTTTATCGGGATCATCGTGGCGGTTTACTTTGGAGCGCTTGCGCAAACAGTCAACGCTGCGACTGGCGCAATCGAGCGCGGATTTCCACCGGTAAAAGTCGCAGTCATCCTGCTCTTCAGTCTCATCGGTATCGCTGGTTCCTATGGCGTGGCGTGGTTTGGTATCCGCGTTAACACATTTGCAAACTCGCGCACGGCATTCGCCAGTCTGGCCGGCAAACCGTTTCCACTTTATGCGATTCCACTTCGGGCCGGCATGAGCATCGGCATGATGCTGATCAGCGTTGAATTGCTGATCATGCTGTGCATTCTGTTGTTCATTCCCAGCGACTACGCGGGTCCATGCTTTATTGGTTTCGCAATCGGTGAATCGCTCGGTGCAGCCGCATTGCGAATCGCCGGCGGTATCTTCACTAAGATCGCCGACATCGGATCAGACCTGATGAAGATCGTCTTCAAGATTAAGGAAGACGACGCGCGCAATCCTGGGGTGATTGCAGACTGCACCGGCGACAATGCCGGCGATTCGGTCGGGCCAAGCGCCGATGGTTTTGAAACTTACGGTGTGACCGGCGTCGCCTTGATTACGTTCATCCTGCTGGGTGTGCGTGATCCGCAGATTCAAGTGCAGTTGCTGGTTTGGATTTTCGTGATGCGCATCATGATGATTATTGCCAGTGCCGGTTCGTACTTCATCAACAATCTGATCGCCAAAGCTCGTTACGCTAACGCGGATTCGATGAACTTCGAAGCACCGCTGACGTCATTGGTGTGGATTACGTCCATTGTTTCCGTCGCCATCACATTCATCATTTCCTATCTGACAATTCCAACCCTGGGTGGTGACACGTCTCTCTGGTGGAAATTGTCAATGATCATCTCGTGCGGCACGCTGGCCGGCGCAATCATTCCGGAACTCGTCAAGGTGTTCACTTCCACGACATCACGGCACGTTCAGGAGGTTGTTACTTCGTCACGTGAAGGTGGTCCGTCCCTGAACATTCTTTCGGGTTTGGTGGCCGGCAATTTTTCGGCCTATTGGCTCGGCATCAGCATCGTTATCCTAATGTCGATCGCTTACTACTTCAGCACGCTCGGGCTGGATCCACTCATGGTCGCAGCTCCCGTGTTTGCATTTGGCCTCGTCGCGTTCGGCTTCCTCGGCATGGGCCCGGTGACAATCGCCGTCGACTCATATGGCCCGGTGACCGATAACGCTCAATCGGTATATGAACTGTCACTCATCGAACAAGTGCCGAATGTTGAAACTGAGGTGAAGCGCGATTTCAACATGGACGTCAACTTTAGCCGGGCAAAACATCTGTTGGAAGAGAATGACGGTGCAGGTAACACCTTCAAGGCGACCGCGAAACCGGTATTAATCGGAACAGCAGTCGTCGGCGCGACCACGATGATCTTTTCAATCATGATGGCGCTGACGAATGGTCTCACCGTCAAAACCGAAAATCTCTCGTTGCTGCATGCTCCCTTTGTGCTGGGGCTCATTACCGGCGGCGCAATAATTTACTGGTTCACCGGCGCGTCGATTCAGGCCGTGACCACCGGCGCGTATCGCGCGGTTGAATTCATCAAAGCTAACATCCGACTCGAGGGTGTCGAGAAAGCTTCGGTAGAAGACAGCAAGAAGGTCGTGCAGATTTGCACGCAGTATGCGCAGAAGGGCATGTTCAACATCTTCCTGACCGTGTTCTTCGCAACGCTCGCTTTCGCATTCGTTGAGCCCTTCTTTTTTATCGGCTATCTGATTTCGATCGCCGTGTTTGGCCTGTACCAGGCGATTTTCATGGCGAACGCAGGTGGCGCGTGGGACAATGCGAAAAAGGTCGTTGAAGTTGATTTGAAACAGAAGGGTACGGACCTGCACGATGCCACCGTAGTTGGCGACACAGTTGGCGATCCGTTTAAGGACACGTCTTCAGTCGCGTTGAATCCGATCATTAAGTTCACCACGCTGTTCGGTTTGCTGGCCGTAGAGTTGGCAGTGTCGATCGCCGATAGTGAAAATGGCGCAACCGTCACGCGAGTGTTGGCTGCAATCTTCTTCCTGATTTCCGTGTACTTCGTCTGGCGGTCGTTCCATAAGATGAGAATCGGGAATCTAAGTCCAGAGACAGCGGCGCTGAATATCCGAGCCTCCGCGGAAGCCAAAGCCGAAAACTTATAACCCGGGAGAGTTGTCAATGAGCACGACCACGTTTCAAAACGCCGGCCCAGAAACTTTGTTGGGTGTCGCACTTGCACCGATGGATGCGACGCGATCGATTTCGTTGGTGTTCGCGTTCAG
>DATENN010000363.1:0-12179 GCA_035275045.1 Pyrinomonadaceae bacterium | reverse complement strand
TGCCGGTTTATTAGCACTCGGTCTGTTGTTAACGGCTATGCGAACGTCGATATCGGCGTTCGCTGTTGCTGCATTAATGATTAGCTGGCGCGCGTTGCGTGGTCGCGCCCGCGCAGCGACATTGATCGCAATTGTGGGAGTGGTGATTGTCGGCGCAGGCGTCATTTATCAGACACGCGCGCAAAATGCGTTGTCGCTAAGAGACCCCAGCTCATCACTTCGATTACAAGTGGCTAAGATCGGCGCGTCGCGAATTATGTTGCACCCCTTGTTCGGTCACGGCATGGACTCGATGCACGCGCACTGGCAAGAATGGGGCTTTCCCGGAAGCGACATGCTGCACTTGCACTCGACGCCGCTTCAACTGGCCTTCGATCGCGGATTGCCGGCGCTGTTTTTCTGGCTATGGATTGTCTTTCTGTTTTGGCAAACAGTCTGGCGCACTGAAAAGTCTTTGCGCGAGACGGCATACACTAGTCGATTCGGACTGACGTTAGGGGCAATGGGAGCACTAATAGGATTCTTTTTAAGTTCGCTGGTGAACTACAACCTTGGCGATGGTGAAGTCGCCCTGGTTTTCTGGTGGCTCCTAGGCATTGTCGTCGTCATATCCAACACCACAGAAGAGCACCGTCGTGCTGTGCGTTAAAGCTCTGCGACATTACGGCGTGAGCCGGCGAGCGTTGATAATTGCTCGCTTCGTCTTAAGTGTGAGGCCCGTGACTTTGTGCTGGTCGTTAACATTAAAAGCGAGGGTCGCTGCTGTCTCTGAGATTTGAAAGTCGGTGGCCGATTGCGGCACCAATCGGGTCTTTGGCTTTATTGGAGAGGTGATGTAAAGCTCTCCATTTTCAAGCGTAATTTCGATAATGAAGTTCTGAACGATTGCCGGATCGCCCTCATATTTTCCGACATACGTTGCCAGCAGACCCGGGTCAACCTTGAACGCGACGGGCGCCAGCATTTTGTCGCCAAGGTAAATTGCAGCAACTTTCTTTGCCAGCGGCACTACGTCGACTGTCGCATTATTAGAAAGCACAATCATCGTCGTGTGTTCCGTCGGGTAACGGCGAATCTCCGCGCGATACCCGAGATAGCCACCAGCGTGTTCCCACATTGTTAGTCCGTTGTCTTTGCCCAGCGCCCAACCAAACCCGTACGGACTTTCGGTTCCATCATTAAGTTTGAACGGCACGTAAGCCTTCTGCAGGGTGTTGGCGCTAACCAGTTTGCCCTCCTCCAAAGCCACAATCCATTTCGCAAGATCATTGAGCGTCGTCACCACGCCCTTTGGTCCATACAACGAGACATCGGAAACATAATCGATTGGCTTAAACGAATTGCCGGACGGTGCGTAGCTGGGCGCCAGATTGTTCAATTTGGGTTTTGTCTCGTCCCATATGATCGTGTGGTCCATGCCCAACGGCTTGAACACGTTCTCTTTCATGAACTTCGGAAATGACTCGCCCGATACCTTTTCGACGATTAATGCGAGTAAGACATAGCCGCCGTTGTTGTACTCAAACTTTTCTCCAGCCGGAAAGCTGTTTGACGGTTCGCTGACCATCATTTTTAGCAATTCATTCGAGGTTGGTTCGTAGCCGGGTTTGAACCAGCGCGGGTTTATCGCGTCTACGAGGCCGGACGTGTGTGTCAACAAATTACGGACTTTGATTTTGCTCGCGTAAGCTGGAAATTGCGGGAAGAATTTCGTCAACGGATCATCAATCGACAGCTTGCCGCGATCGGACAAAATCATAATCGCCATCGCCGTAAATTGTTTCGACACTGACGCCAGATCGAACGCTGTGTTCGGCGTAATCGACTGGCTTGTTTCAACTCTGGCAAGTCCATACCCTTTTTCGAATTGAACTTTGCCATTCTGAAGGACCATGACTGCCGCGCCCGGCACAGCTCCCTGGTTGAGCGCAGCGAACAACGCATCGACTGCGGCAGATTTTGGGTCAGCAGTCGCACCCGTTGCTTGCGCAGGCTGGGTGAGCACGACAAACCTCTGCTGAGCTTGCGGATGCCAGCAGCATCGCCACAAGCAACCATGCCAAACATTTTTTCATTGAAGATAACTCCCGAGCTCGTTGCAGAAAACACTAACCGGCAGGTTGCATACGAGATTTGGTCTGAGACCATGCCCAGTGAATGCCAAACCAGAAGGCAAAGCTCGCCGCGTAGCCAATGAAAGTAGCGGCCGCTCTAAATTGGGGATCAATCCTGCTGCCCAAGACCAACAACAAAATAGCAGGTACGCCGTTCACGCTTAGAAAAGTCCAAAACGCCACCTTTAGCGAGTCAAAACGAGTTGTTTTCGCGAGCACAAAAACGACGAGGTTTCCGATCGCGCCAGTGGTGACGATCGCGTCAAGCACGTAACCAAACGATAGAATCGAGGCCGCCTCATGTTTGCGCCCATAGCTCAACAGGAAAAAAGCAATCGCGATGATGGCGATGCATCCCACCACTGCGATCACATCTCGTCCAACGTTATTCATTTTCGAATCCTCCTTACCAAAATTGTCCCAATGCTCACGCGGAGCGGTGCGAAGAAAATCCAACATGAGGCGAACCCAGAACAGCGAAACGTTACGGCCCTGGGAACTGTCGCGATAGCAATCACGAAAAAGCTGCGTCATCGGCCGCGCATATTCCGCGCGAAACGCTGCGGGGTAGCCACGAAGAAGTAGGTCGTACAGTTGCTCTGCGTAGTGCGGTGGGTTCATGCCCCCTCGATGCATACGGCCGGATGCGCTCATCTGCTTACCTGCGTTTTCGAAAGTAGTTTCTTCATGCGCGCGGAACGAACCAGATGTTCTAAACGTTCAGCCTCGGCCGCCGCGACGCGATAACCAAAATCGGTTAGCCGATAGTAACGCCGACGTTCATCATCGAGTTTGGGATCTGGCCGCTCTTCAGTTTCCTCGATCCAACCGTCTGCCAGCATTCGCTTGATCGAGCCGTACATGGTGCCCGGGCCCAGACGCACGCGACCTTCGGTCCGATCTTCAACTTCGCGCATGATGTGATACCCATGAAGTTCGCCGTCGGCCAGTGCAAGCAGGATGTGAAATGCCGCCGGCGTTAACGGGAGCAGGGTTTCGATTTGCGTAGATTCAGGGTTTTTGCTGGCTTTTTTGACCATTGGCCCATAGGTCGGCTTGCGTTATATCGAGCGGCGATATAATACGCCGGTGCCGCCAACTCGTCAACCCTGATGACGTTTTAGATGACGTCGGCAAAATTTCGCCTGGTTTTTGCGAACCACCAGTAGCCGAATATAAAAAGAAGCAGGCCGAAGATGGTGAAATAAGCGAGGCCGGTCCAGTCTGGCGGATTGCCTTCCAAAAAGATGCGGCGATAACTGCGCACCAGGGCGGTGAATGGATTAGCGTTGATGAAGGGCTGATAACGCTCAGGCACAATTGTTTCAGGGTAGATGATCGGTGTCAGATACATCCACGCCATCAGAATTAATGTAATTCCCTGCGCCAGATCGCGGAAGAAGACGCCCAACGACGCTACCAGCCACGCAGCGCCTACCGTTGCGAGTAATTGCGGGATCAGAACGATCGGGAGCCACAGTGCAGTCGCATGGAACTGGTGCTGTATGACGACCACCGCCAGCAACAGCGCGATCGTTCCGAATAACTGGTTACCCAGCGCGGACAGCGTTTGCGCGGCAGGCAACGCCTCAAGCGGAAACACGACGCGCTTAACCAAATTCGCCCGTTCGATGATCGTCGTGGTCGAGCGTTGAACGGTTTCCTGAAACATGGTCCATGGCAGCAAGCCGCAAAAAAGATAGAGGGCATAGTCCCAAGGCGAACTGCGTGGGCCAAAGCGCGCGCCAAAAATTCCAGCAAAGATAAAGGTGAAAATTGCAATCATTATCACGGGCGTGAGGATGGCCCACGCAACACCCAAAGCTGAGCCTTTGTAACGGGCTACCAGATCGCGGCGCGCAAACGACATGATGAGTTCGAATCGGCCTGGAAGCTGCCAAAGCGGCCGCCAAATCGCGCGCCGCGCTGTTTGAGTAGAAATCATGGACGCTTGTGAATCGCGAATGGTAAATCGCCGGTCCCGTTAGCTTACGACCGTCGCAATTTTTATTTTCAACTTTGAACTTCGACTCTGTTAGACCTTGCCAAACCCTCGCCAACTATTTTTGTTGTGCCAGCTTACGTCCACCTCGGTGGCATCAATCTCGCGCCACCAGGCGGCGAATTCTTCACGCGACAAGTAATGGGAAGTCGGCGCCACCAGGTGATCAAAAACAATCGTGTGTTGTTCGCGCCAGCCAAAACTGGAAATTGCATTTAGGTAATCGTTATAAAAAAGCCGCTGCGCCAACTTTTCGCCGGCCTGGGTCCGATTGAGTGGACCATACACAAGTTTCGTGCCCGCATACAAAAGCGCGGTCGGAACTTTTGAAAGTTGCAACAGCAGCCGCTGGTCCATTGTCGACGTAATCCGGCGAACGGGGTCGACGTATCGCGTAATCCATTCGTTGTTCTCCGCGCCATAAACCCATGCGGAAACGTGACCGCCAGCTTTCACATGCGAAACCAGCGATCGAAATCCTGCTCTCGGATCCGGTAGATGATGCAACACCCCGACGGAAAACGCGTAGTCGAATATCCGCGCAAACGGCAAGTGATAAAGATCGGCTTGAACAATGTGCGCGTTTTCGAGATCGCGAGTGGCGGCAAATGCGGTTTCTACGGCTTCACTGAGATCGACGCCGATGACATCTAATGCACCCCAACGCGCCGCGAGTTCGGTGTGCCGTCCTTTACCACAGCCACCCTCGAGCACAACCTTGTTCTTGAAAAACTCAGGGCGCACGGGCGCCAACCAGCCAAGAAATTGTTCCGCATAGCGCTCGTCCGTGTGCGTGAAGTGTTGCCACTGCCAACCAAAACTCTTAGCTGTCGCCGCTTTGTCTTCAGCTAATCCTTCGGGCACAAAACGCGGCACACCGCGCGTAACCGGAAATTTCGAGTCGCAAGTTGAGCAATTCAATTGCGCTTCCATGATCTCGTCATGATCACTCTCGGTAATGTCCGCCAATACGAGCGTAGATGCACAACTCGGACAAGCGAGATACTGAAGCAGGCGCTGTTTCATTGCGCACAGCTTAGCAATTTCCGCGACTGAACTGATCTCTTAAATTTATTGGAGCGCAGAGAGAAAATTATTGCGGGACCGCAACAGTCAAGGCGCCGATCAAAAACGTAGTCTCGCCGGTATTGGCCTGAAGTTTAATGCTGTAGTCTCCGTCAGGCGCGTCGGTCGCAACAGTGACATCAAAGCTGAGCGACCGCGAATTGTTGTATTGGTGCACGGCGACGCTGGCCGGGTTGACGGTGAGGTAGGGCGAACTAATCAATACTCCATTAACAACAATTTGGTCGACGGCATCACCACTCACGTAAACCGTAACTTTTGTTCCGCGGAGCGCTGGTAGAGATACCGTTGACAGTTCGTTGTTATTGCCAATGAAGCGAGCACGAACCGCGGCAGGCGTGTTTTGCGGCGGCACAAGAACATAGCTAACAGGCGTCACCCTATTTGCGGTAATACGCAGTTGGTTGGCGATCTCAATCGCGCGAAAACTATCAGCCGCGCGAGCACTGTTACCCGACTCGCTTTTCGGATCGGACGATTGGACCAACAGCCGATAAGTGCCGGGTGTCAGTCCGGCAATCTTGAAGTCGCCGTTGGCGTCCGTCGTATCGCTTGCCATCACACGTCCCGAAACCGAATCTTCAATCCAAACTGAGGCTGACGACGCCGCTTCCAGACTTCCCTGACGTGTATTCAGAATCCTGCCCTCAACTGAGCCGGTGTCGTTACCGGAACCATAAATGCCCACAGCAGCTGCCCGATCGCTTTCGCTCAGTGTGCGCATGCCGAATGCGGGCAAACCAAAAACTCCGTTGAGCGCCTGACTCGCGTTCATCGTAGATCCGAAAACTGCCGAGTGATTGAGTCCTAAAACGTGACCAATTTCATGGGTCAAAGTTGATTGCAAATCGTAGGTGCCAGCAGTTCCATCGGTTGAAAAATCGAGCGGCGCGCCATCGAGTGAGTAGGCGTAGGGGTTGATGGCAATGTCCGCTTCAGTTATCTCACCAGTTTCGCTATCGTAAAAAACTCGCGTTCGTGCCGGACTATTGTCGCCATGAAAAATCGCCATGTTCTGTGGCGTTGCTGCAATCGTTATGAGATTGATGCCGTCTCCGCGGCCCCCCTTACTAATCGATTGCACGTCGGACGACACCTCGACAAATTGAATGTTGGTCACGGCGGACCAAGTCGCCAGCGCGCGGTGAACTGCGCCGGCAACATCGCTTTGCGGCCTAATGCTGGTGTTTTCTGCGGTTAATGAGGTGGAAAGGGCGAACTGTATAGTTTTCTTGTACCAGCGCACCTGCCGTTTCGCAGCACGGCCGGGCTCGAATGACGCGGGCCGCACCGCGCACACGAATGCAAACAGCGTAAGCAGGATCAAGGGAATGCGAAAGCTCTTCATGCTTTCTGTGTGAATTGACGACAGCCGGTTGGAATTCGCGATCGCGGGGAGCACGCGCAGGCGCGATGTTAGCACTTTCGTCACCCTGGGGCGAGAAATAAGTCGCAACAAAAAAGCCCGCAGGCATTGCCCACGGGCTCTTCAGTTCCAGCAGGGAAACTATCAGTTAATATGCGTTTTCGGCGCAGTCGCCGTGCCGCGACTTTGGAAAGTCGTGCCCGCACGCGTAGCCGACACAATAACGGGTACGTCGCCCGCCCCGGCAAGACTTGCAGGCAAAGTGATGGTAATCAGATCTTCTCCAAACAAACTGCGATTGGGACGAACTGATGAAGGCACGATGTTCGTAGTGCCGATAGTCACAGAGACTTCGGAAGGAAGCAGTCCGCGCACGCCGGTAACATGAATTTCGAGGACCGTCGCCACCAAGGTCCCGCTGCTATTAGCTGAGGTCACGTTAAACGGTTCAAGCACACAGCCGGAGACCGCCGTATTTGTAACGTTACAAATAACTGCTCGGCCGCCGGCATCGTGCGTGCTCGAGAAGATATCAGGCTGCGCGAATATGATGTTTAGAGTTCCGCGGATAACGGTGCCGTTATTATTGATAACAACCGTTGCAACTCCCGGCGTCAGTCCTGGCGGAACAACGAAATCAATTTCTTTGGAAGAGTTACCGACGAATGAAAGGCCTGCCGCCGCTCCATTAATCGACAGCGAGACACCGTTGAGCTCAATTGGATAAATCGGGACGCGTTCGGTTTCTGATCCACCGGCGCCAATCTTATCCGAGGGCGCGAGTGGAACCGTGGAACGAACGATAGCCATTTCGCCCGGCGCTAATCCGGCCGCGATGGTGCCCGGCGTCGGTGTCGGTGTCGGACTTGGCGATGGACTCGCCACCGGCGGCGCATCGACGACTTGATAATTACTCGCGGCAGCGAAGAACGTCAGCGGTGTGCCTGACAGTTCCGTAGTTACTGTCGGGCTCACCAGGTAATACGCTTCAATTGAACCATCAGCGTTGCCACCGCCAAGTTCTCCGGCCGTCAAGGTGAACGCTATGCGCTTACGAGAGGCGCTCGGAAGCGGCCGCAACGGAATATCACTGGCCAGTGAGCCAATCGGGTTGTTGGTAAGACGCTTAAAGGTGCTGGTGGATGAAACCGGCAGCGTCGTAATAAAAATTTGCGGTTGATTGTTTGGGTTCAGTCCCGTGCTTTCCTGCCCCGCCGCGGGAAAAGTGCCGTCTGTTTTGAAGTTCAAAGCAGACGCAAAGATCAATGAGCCGGGAACAGTCCCCGTGTAGTCTGTAAACGTGGGCAGGTGGCGAATGTCGGTTCCGAGCAGCGGTCGCGGACCAACTTCAGTAAAGCTGTCGCCGCCGACGTTGTAAACGAACGTGCCGAGAAATGATGAGTTAGTTGCGCTGTCGGCTTTGGGATCTGTCGCGCGCGATTCGAACGTCAGAAACCCGCCGTCGCGACTCAGTCGCCGGCCGGGTGACAACAAATTGACGCTGGCGCCGGTAAACGTGCCGGTCGTTTCGGACTTTGTTTTTGTAACCTGCTTGATATTGCTGAGCCCTGCGCCAGTAAAGTCTGCCAGGTAAATTTCGGCGTTGCCTTTTCCATGGCCATTGTCGTCGTTAGTGCCGGCAAGGTTCGCAGTGGAAATAAATGCGACCCGGGTGCCATCTGCGGATAGCGACGGATTCTGTTGAAAACGTGAAATCAACACCACGCCGTCAACTGCGTCGGCGGTATTCGTACCTTGCACAAACGTTCCCGGCGCTGCGCCCAGATTGCGGAAGAATAATTCCGGGTTGCCATCGTTGTTTGCGGTTCCGACGAGGCTGCGCGTCGAAATGAAGGCGATGATATTTCCCTCGTCGTTGATTGCAGCCTCGCGGTTATCATCGGCAACAAACGGCGGGGTGCTGGCGTCGCCAGGACGGGGTGCGGCACTCGCCGCGGTTGACGTGACCTGCGTAAACGTTCCGGTGGTTAGATCCTGGAACACATCATTTCCCGCGGTCAGATCTTCGTCCGCCACAGCGGGCAATTGATAAATCCAAATCTCCTGATTTGCATCAGCGGCCAACGCGGTGGTGCTGGTCCCATCAAAGTTCGCCGGGTTGGGAGCGTTCGAACTAAAGACGATGGTGTAAGTGCGCTTGCCGCTTACCAGCGAAGGCGCGAACGATATCATCGGGCGGTTATTGCTGATTTCAATTTGTACCTGAGTTGAATCAGCAGGCGTCGGCGACGGTGTAGGCGTTGGTGACGGACTCGGACTTGGACTGGGACTCGGCGTTGCCGACGCTTTTGGAACGTTCTTAGTATTCGTCAGTTGAAAGATGCGACGCTGTGCATAGTCCAGCAGAAATATTTCCCGATTTCCATCGGCATTATTTGGATTGAAGGTCGCGATATTGCCGTTCGACTCGAACACTACAAAACGGCCATCGGCACTGATGTCAGTTGCGAACGAAGTAAATTGGTTCGTAGCGGCACCGATCGGAGACGATGTCAATTGGGTGACGAACGGATCCGGAGTGGCGCTTGCTGATTGTGAGTAGGCTGATGAAAAAAGTCCGCCTATTACGATAAGCAGCGCAAAGGCACAACATGAACCGAAAACGTGCTTCACAAAACCCTCCGGAAAAAAGACGCAGATAAAGTCAGATTAGATGTTCTTTTGGAGCGAGCCGCCGCAAAGCGTAGGGAAGACTGCTGTGTATTGCCCGGCGTCGCAAAAGAACCGACATTTTACGCAGAGACTGAGCTAACCGCAAGGAGCGCCTAAGCTCAAGAAAACGTGCGCTTAAGCGATGCAACGACGTGTTGTGTCGTTGCTTGCAGCGCACAAAATCTTTGTCTGCTTGACTGCGGACCATACCGTAACAGACCCAGTTTGCCGGAAATAAACCATCCCTGCCTTCCGGTCTCCTAACCGTTTGGCTGTTACGCTTTTGCGACACAAATTCTATTGACAGTTAGGGTTCTCGCTAATACATTGACCTCGTTCCCAGACAACTGCCAACACCAATACATATCGTGGGCTAAATGCTCGCCATCCCGCATGGTTTGATTTACAGGAGGCTCTTCAATGAAACGGCTTTTCGTGAAACATGGTGTGCTTATCATCATTGCTTTTATTATGCTCGCGACGATCGCGCTGTTCTTGCCAAATCGCGTTGTTCGGCACGCGCATGCGCAAGCGCCGAGCCCAATCGGTACTGACGTTCCGAATATCGCGCCGGGCAGTGCGTATCGCCAGACTAACTTGATTTCTGACATTCCGGGCTTATCACCGGTTCTGGATCCACTGCTGGTCAACCCGTGGGGTTTAACCGTCCGCGGAACGTCCCCTTTTTGGGTAGCGAACAATGGCACCTCGACTACACAGCTCATCCGCGATCCGAACGGGGCCGGCCCGGTCGTACTTAACCCAAGTCCGCAGACGATCAACATTCCGGGCGGTCTGCCCACGGGCACAGTTGGCAACTCGACGACGGATTTTCAGATAACACCTCCAGGCGGTGGAACGCCCGCAGCGGCAAACTTCATTTTCGATTCCATCACCGGCAACATTACCGCATGGAACGGTGCCAGCGGCGCGGCTGCACAAAATGTCGTATCAATGCCGGGCCACGTTTGGACAGGCCTTGCGATCGGGGCCAGCACCACTCCTGCGGGTAATCGGCTTTACGCCGCCGACTTCGCAAACAATCACATCGACGTATTTGATGGAACGTATACGGCCACTACCGTAACGGGCGGTTTTATTGATGCGACCATCCCGGCGGGTTACGCGCCTTTCAATATCCAAAACCTCGGCGGCTCGTTGTACGTCGCTTACGCCAAGGTGGGAATGGACGGACGGGATGAAGAAGGTGTTGGAAACGGGTACGTCCGCAAATTCGATACTGACGGCGTTCGAGATCTCACCTTCGCGATCGACAACGGCGCGCTCAATTCGCCATGGGGCCTGACGATCGCGCCTGCACCATTCGGCATTTTCGGTGGCGCGCTGCTTGTCGGTAATTTCGGCGAGGGCAATCCAAGTATCCACGCTTATAACCCGACAACGGGCGCCTTCCTTGGCACGCTACAGAACGAGGACGGCGAGGGCATTGAAATCGACGAGCTTTGGGCGCTGTCTTTTGGGAACGGCGGCAACGGCGGCAATGTGAACACGCTGTACTTTACCTCTGGCCTGGGCGAAGAGGAACACGGCTTATTTGGCAAGCTCAACCCAACGACAGCCACAGCAACGTCGCTAATTGAGTTCGCAACCGACAATTTCAGCGTTGACGAAGGCGGAAAGTTTATCGACTTTACCGTCATACGCACCGGAGATACTTCCGGCACCGCAACGATCAACTACAACACGTTCGATGAGTCCGAGGCGGGCCACGCGTCGCAAAAGAGCGACTACGAGATCGCACTAGGTACTTTGACCTTCGCTCCCGGCGAGACGTCAAAAACGTTCCGCGTACTCATCGTTAACGACACGTTTGTCGAGGGCGATGAAGTGATCGACCTTGCCTTGTCGAATCCAACCGGAGCCGGCGTTGGCTTAGGAAGTCCGAACACGGCAGAGATTAACATTCTCGATAACGATGTAACGCCGCCAACCACGAATCCAATCGATGACGCGACGTTCTTTGTGAGGCAACACTATCTCGACTTTCTAAATCGCGAGCCGGATACCGCCGGACAAACGTTCTGGGTCAATCAGATTACCTCCTGCGGTGCAGATGCAAACTGCATAGCGCAAAAACGAATTAACGTTAGTGCTGCTTTCTTCCTGTCAATTGAGTTTCAGGAAACCGGCTATCTCGCTTATCTAACCCATCGCGTTGCCTTGGGTAGTAACGCATCGGGCTCACCGGCGCCGATTCTGTACGGCGACTTTGAGCGCGAGGCGCAGGCCCTGCAAAAGGGTTTCATTTTTGGTCAACCCGGCTCTGATGCGATTCTCGAAGCGAACAAGGTCGCCTACTTCAATGATTTTGTTACGCGTCCTGAGTTCGTAGCAAAGTATCCATCTACCCTGTCGAATGCAGATTTCGTCGATGCGTTACTCGCTTCGGCGAATTTCTCGCCGGCTGACGTTAGGCTGTTCGTGGTTAACTTAACTAACTCGCAAGAGGTCCCGCCGACCGTCCCGACACTGACAACCGGCGCAGCAAGACCGGCTTCTTTCGGCACTGCGCGATTCCAGTTCAACTCCGCGCAAACGGCGCTGAGATTCACGGCGACGATTAATAACATCGACACGACGTGGTCGCAGACAGCGGACACGAACGACAACCTTATTGCGGCGCACATCCACGCGGGAGCATCGGTCGCTCCGGGCGTCAACGGGCCCGTAGTATGGGGCTTCTTTGGGTCGCCCTTTAACGATAACAATCCGAACGATCAGGCGTTCTCGCCCTTTACAACTGGCGTGGGCGGTAACTTCAGCGGTAAATGGGATGCGCCTGAAGGTAACGGCACAACGCTGGCAGCGCAGCTCTCAAATCTGCGTGAAGGACGCGCGTACATTAACTTCCACACTTCGCAATTTCCTGGTGGCGAGATACGCGGAAACTTCCCGGCGGCTTCTGCTTTCCGCGATT
>DATENN010000362.1:0-3400 GCA_035275045.1 Pyrinomonadaceae bacterium | reverse complement strand
GCCGCGCTTTCTTGACCGCGAGGGTTACTGGATTCCAAAAAGAACACTGTGCCATCAACACCCGCGTGTAGTTCACCGTACTGACGTTCAGGAATTCCCGACACCGACACCGTTCGTTGTTGTAGTCCGTCGAAATCAATGTGAACGGCAACCGGCGGTTTAGCCCGGCGACCCGGCGGCGCCGGCGTATCGCTTTCTGATGGTTCAGCCGGGACGTCAGGCGTGGCGCTGGGTTTGGGTGCACTGGGAGTCGGCGCTGCTGAAGCAGCTTTTTCTTCGTCACTCTCGGGAAGCAACGGACTCGGATCCGTTTTCTTAAGGACAGCCAGATACAATCCAAAGTTTTCATCGTGGTTGTAAGAGGTCATATCCAGCCATTGCGACGCCAAACCGAAATCGGTTGAAGCCAGGAACCAAAGATACTTTCCGCTTGCGTCCCAAACGGGCCAGACAGCATCGGCCAGGCCGTCGGTTACTTGTTTGGTCTCGCCGGTCTCTACGTTGCTGATGAAGATCGCGTGATACAACGAGCGCAGGCGGCTGGCGTATGCAACCCACTTCGAATCGGGACTCCAAACCGGATTTAAGGTCCGTTCGGGCACCATCCAGGGATCGTTGCCGATAACCTTTGCTTGTCCGCTTGCGATATCGAGAACCCACACATGCAGATTCGTGTCACTGAAAACGAGTTTCTTCGAATCGGGCGACCATGACGGCGTGTAATAGTGGGTCGGATTTTGCAGCACGATTTCACGCGGCGGAGTCAGCCCGTCCTGCGCTTCGATATACAGACGATACTCGCCGCTCTTGTCGCTAAAGTAAGAAACATACTTGCCGTCAGGTGACCAAGCCGGATTGCGCTCAGCCGACGCGCTTGAATTCGTGATGTTGCGCACGTCGCCTTTCTCGGCTGGAATAGTAAAGATTTCGCCACGCGCCTCCACGGTGACGCGTTTGCCGGTCGGTGAGAGCGCCAGATTCGTCATCCGATTCGTGACGTCTTTCCAATTGGGCATCATCCAGGGAAAATCGCCTGCGACGGAAATATTCACGATATGTTCTTTGCCGCTGCGCGGATCCAGTTCATGAACGTAGCCCGCTTGCTCAAACACCAGTGAGCCGGCGCCGGAATCGATCGCCTTAACGTCAAAGTCTGTGAAGGTCGTAAGCTGGCTCAACTTTCGGCTGCGCGTATCGAACGCCCAAATGTTCGCGACCCCACTGCGATCTGAAATGAAATAAACCGTGTCATCACTCCAAACTGGATCAGTGTCCTTGGAATCGGTCCATGGCGGAGAGATCAGATCATAAGTTTTGAGGTCGACGATCCAGATCGGACGGTTCTGACCACCGCGATAGTTGCGCCGTTCTTCATCCCACGAGTTATTCATGCGATACGCAATGTGGGTTCCGTCCGCAGAAATCTTTCCCTGGTAGGCGCGCGGCAATGGCAGCGCTGTCTCAACTCCACCCTGGATTGGCACCTTCCAGAATCGCGGGGCGGCGCCGGGCGTCCATGAAGCGCGCGATGAAGCAAAGACCACGGCCTGACCATCGGCCGTCCAGCCTTGAACCTGATCGGCTCCGGGATGCCAAGTGAGTCGCTTAGGCTCTCCGCCGTCCGCCGGAACGATATACACGTCGAGATTGCCGGCGTACTCAGCGCTGAACGCGATCAGTTTCCCATCCGGAGAAAAATGAGGGTTTAATGTTTGCCCCTGAAAGCTGGTGAGACGCCGCGCGCTGCCCCCCGCGCGTGGCACGGTCCAAATATTATTGGCATATGCAAAAGCGATCTGCGTGGCGCTGATACTGGGTGTGCGTAACAGTCGTGTTTGCTCGGCGGTTTGGGCGTTCGATTTGGTGACACACAAACCTGGCAGGGTCAACGCCACTAAGCACACGGCGGACGCCCGGATACGAATAAACGAGTTCATGTATTTCTCTCTTTTTCTGGACGAAAATGGATTGCGGTTTCGTTTTAGCACGAAGCTGCGGAGCGAGCAAAGATTTCCACCGGCGGTGCCACACATTTCTCTTATTAACCGGCTGGGCGCGGACTCGTTTCGTCCCGTTTGGGCTGGAAACTATTTTCCGGCCAAGCCGTATATGCGAATAGCGCTGATTCAGATCTCGCCGTATACTGTAATGTCTCGAATCAGTTTGCGCATTCGATGGTGTTCAGGCCGTCTCCCCGTTTGGCCAACCAGCACTGGCAATACTCAAAACGTACTTTCGTACGAATTTATCGATCTTAACGGAGCACTGTAATGACCAATCCGCAAAAATCTTTTATCGCCCTGGTTTTATTGATGGCCATGGGCGTCATGTCCGTTTTCGGTCAAACTGGTTTTGACGTTAGCGGTATCGATCGGAACGCATCGGCTTGCGCCGATTTTTATCAGTTTGCTAACGGAAATTGGTTGGCCAAAAACCCAATTCCCGGCGCTTTCCCAAGCTGGGGCGTCGCGAATGTGTTGAATGAAAAGAACCGCGACACATTGCACGAGATTCTCGAAGCTGCGGCAAAGAACACGAAAGCGGTTAAGGGCAGTAGCGAACAAAAAGTCGGCGATTACTTCGCCAGTTGTATGGACGAGGCAAAGATTGAATCTGAAGGTTTGACGCCGCTGGCGCCCGAATTTGCGCGCATCGCAAAAATCAATGATCAGAAATCACTGCAGGAAGAAGTCGCGCATTTGCATTCGCTTGGAATCAACGCGCTGTTTGCCTCTGATTCGACGCAGGATTTCAAGAACAGCGCCGAAGTGACTGCCGAAGTTTTCCAGGGCGGTCTCGGCCTGCCGGATCGTGACTACTACACCAAGACCGACGAGAAATCGAAAGCTACGCGCGAAGCCTATTTGAAGCACGTTGCCAAGATGTTTGAACTGATGGGCGACGATGCGGATAAGGCGGCTGCGGAAGCGCAAACGGTGATGGCGCTCGAAACCAAACTTGCTGAAGCCTCGATGACGCGCGTTGAGCTGCGTGATCCGGAAAGAATCTATCACCGCATGAAGTTGGCCCAGTTACAAGAACTCGCGCCAGGCTTTGATTGGGCCGGTTACCTTCATGCTTTAGGTGTACCGGCGAAAGCCGACATCAACGTCGCCACCCCCGACTTTTTTAAAACGATGAATGCGCAGTTAACGGCCGTTCCTTTTAGCGATTGGCAGACTTACCTGCGCTGGCACTTGATTAACAATACAGCAGCCGCCTTGTCGTCCAAATTTGTAGATGAAGATTTCAATTTCAAGGGCAAGATTCTGCAAGGCTCGACTGAAAACCTGCCGCGTTGGAAACGTTGCGTTGGCGGCACCGATAGGGTGCTCGGTGAAGCGCTGGGCGAAGTTTACGTGAAGAAAGCTTTTCCGCCGGCCAGCAAAGCGCGCGCTCT
>DATENN010000361.1:0-4369 GCA_035275045.1 Pyrinomonadaceae bacterium | reverse complement strand
GATGCTGGAAAAGCGGGCCGGGCTGCACCTGCTGGGTGATGATGTGTTTGTGAATATCGCCGGCGGTTTAGAGGTTGATGAACCGGCGGTCGACCTCGGTTTGGTGGCGGCGATCACGTCGAGCTTTCGCAGTGCACCGTTAGACGCGCACACCGCTGTGTTTGGTGAAGTCGGTCTAACGGGCGAGGTCCGCGGAACGACGCAGGCGGCGGTACGCGCGCGCGAGGCGCAGGCTCTTGGCTTCAAAACGATTGTGATGCCCGCATCAAACACCGCTGGACTGGAACGAATGTTGGGAATAAGAACCGTCGGCGTGCGTTCGGTGGATGAGGCACTCGAGGTTTTGTTCTGAGCGAGGCTTGAGCTCTCAGCGCCGAAGGCGTTTACTGCAACAAGTCTTTTTGCGCGGATTTCCTTGAGAGCGTTCGCGGCCTTGGCGGGTTTCACGGTTCAAAGCAATTGCACAGTATCGCCCAATCGCACCGCACCCGGTCGTGAGACGTTCGCATAAACGCCAAGGTTCTGATCGGCTTCTTTCACAATCGTTCGCAGCACCGATAGATCTTTCGCTAATCCTGCTTGAGCGTTCGTCGTCATGCCGCAACGCACCGCCGGCATTTCGCATTTCACTTCAACTGAACCAATTCGCAACGTTCGGCCAATCCAATTAGCTTCAATCAGGCCTGCCAGTCCATCGTCCGTCTTCACAAAAAAGTTTGGACGAAAGCGGCGCACGTCCCAGTTGGCGTTTGGGTTCAGTTGCGCCATCGCATCCAGCGACGCACTGGTCAGCACATGAATTGGAAACGCATCGAAATACGTTCCTGGAGGTGACGTGAATTCAAAGAGTTCTTTCGGCAGTTGCGAAATGTCAGGAACTGGCTCGTCGTCGGTGCGACTGAAGGCCGCGCGCAGGGTCGCCTTCAGCGTGGGAAGTTTAGTGAGCGCCGGCAGCAACGCGCGAAAGCCGGGCACGTTCGTGAGTGGCGCGATGATCCGCGCCGCCATGCCGGCCCGGCGGTAGTGTTCTTTGTTTGTCGCGGGCTGGCGCGGCCATAACTTTACCGCGCGCTCGAGTGCGGCAGACAGATGCGCATCAATCTGCGTGTCGCTGCTGGAGACAGTGTTACCGTCAGGAAAAGTGATTCGGACGTGCGGAACATCGCCGTCGATTGGCTGTTCAAGATATTCGGAAGCGCACTGCATCAACAGTGGAATACGCGTGCCCGTCTTTATTTCACTTTTGATTTCGTCGCGGACGGCCCAACCGCGATCACCCGGAATGCCAAGCGCGCCAACATCGCAGTCGCTCAACTTCTCTCCGGCCATCGATTTCACCGGATAGCGCCAGATTTGCTCAATCGTTCCAATGCGCATAAGACTAACCTCTCTGACGGGTGGCGGTTGCGCGCTAAGCGCAAAGAGCTAAGCGCGACGATTTTCGGCACTGCCACTTTGGCGTTAAAACTTAATTGGCCCTGCTGTCAACAGTGCGTAATCCGCTCTGTCTCAACATCGCGTTGACACTGGCGAGATCAACGCGCAGAAACTCTCGCCACTTGTTTGCTTGTTGGTCCAACAATCCCTCATATGTTGCAAACGTTTCGTTCGCTTGAGACGTAGGCGCCGCATCGGCGCTCTCAACTAAGATGAACAGCGATGCCAGCGCGCTGTTAATGGTCGCGGCTGAGACGATGCCCGTGGGCGGGTAGGTTTGTTCGACGGCAACGAAGGCCGCCGCTTTTTTATCAAGCTCCTTAATCGCATCCGCTAGCGACGTATCCGCCGGTTTCAATTCGCTCTGCACATTCTTAATGCTCTCGCGCAACTGTCCAACCTCTTTCACGAGTTCGAAAGAGCGCGACATCTGTTCTGCGATCTTCTTTTCGAATGCGACTTGCTGACTTAATGCAGCGGCCGTGACTTTCACGCGCGGATCCATCTTTACTTCCAGCGGCGCTGTGTAAGTGCGACCATCGACGGTTAACTTGACTTGATAGGTGCCGGGAAGAACGAGCGGACCCGCGGGCAACGACTCGGTGTCTTCACCAAACGCGGCAGCAATCGTATAACCATAACGCAACGCTTTTGGCCGTTCGTATCGCAAATCCCAGACAAAACGATTCATGCCGATCTTTTTGGATAGAGGGAACGGCGGCCTAAACCAATACGTCGGAAAAGCCTGCGTTTCATCCAGCCCGCGTTGCGCGTCATTACTTGAATACCTTCTCACAAGCGCACCGCCGGGTTCGAAGATCTCGAGGGTCACTTCTCCTGCGGGAATCGAATGTAGACTGTAATCAATGATTGCCCCGGCCGGTGGGTTTTTCCCTGCCGGCGTTTCTGGCGGCAATGGCGTGTCGTGTCCCACATTCTTTCGAATGCGAATCGCCGTGGCCGGTTTATAAAGATGCGTGACGGCTGCTACTACTGACGAATTCAATTCGCGCAGCGGTGAAATATCGTCGAGAATCCAAAACGCCCGACCATGCGTAGCGATGACGAGGTCGTTGTCTTTGATCACCAAATCGCGCACCGCTGCATTCGGCAAATTTAGCTGCAGGGATTGCCAGTTGTCGCCGTCATTGAACGAAATAAAAACTCCGCTTTCAGTTCCCGCGAACAGTAACCCTTTGCGCACTGGATCTTCACGTACGGCATGCACATAGCTATCGGCCGGCAGTCCATTAATGATTTCGGTCCAATTCTTTCCGTAGTCGTGCGTGCGAAAAATGTGTGGCCGAATGTCGTCAACCTGATGCCGGTCGATCGCGGCATAGGCTGTGGCCGCGTCGTGAGCCGAAGCATCAATCAAACTAATCATGCTCCAATCAGCCAGGTCCTTCGGTTGGACTTCCGTCCAGGTTTTTCCTTCGTCTCGCGTCAATTGAATCAGGCCGTTGTCGGTTCCTACCCAAATCGTACCGGCCGCAACAGGCGAAGGAGCAATGGTATAGATGACGCCCTTAGCATCGGCTTCTTTTTCGCCGCGTCTCAGTGTCAGATCCGGACTAATCGTTTTCCAACTATGCCCGCCGTCGACCGTTCTAAACAAAAACTGTGACGCCTGGTACAACGCGTGTGGCGATTGAGCGCCGAATGCAATTGGAGTGGTCCACGGATAGCGATGGACTACATTGTTGGCGAGTTCGGAAGGCGTTGGCGAAACGTCCTGCACTTGGCCGGTTTTAGAGTCAAAGCGATAGAGCTCACCTCCCGTGCTGCCGCCATAAACGATTTGCGGATTCGTCGGGTCCGGGAGAATGTAGCCACTTTCGCCGGCGCCGATCGGATGCCAGTCGCGAAAAGTGATCTGGCCAAAGTCGCTGCGACTGACAACGGCGGCGGTCCCGCTATCCTGTTGCGCGCCATAAACCCAATAGGGAAACTGATTGTCGACCGCGACATGATAGAACTGTCCCGTCGCCTGGTTGTACCAACTGCTCCACGTCTCGCCGCCGTTTACGGTTACGAGGGTTCCCTGGTCCACGCCGGAAATCATGCGCTGCGAATTTTCAGGATCGATCCAAAGGGAGTGATAGTCGTCACCGCCGGGCGCGCCGCGCATTGCTTTGAAAGTTTTGCCGCCGTCCAGCGAACGGTAAATCGAAACATTCGAAACATACACGAGGTTTGGGTTTTTCGGATCGGACCGCACTTCACCGAAATACCAGCCGCGACTGAGAATGCGAGAATCGGTGCTGACGCGAGCCCATGTTTTTCCGGCATCATCGGATCGATACAAGCCGCTTTGATCATGCGCATCGACGATCGCATAAATACGCTTGCCGCCTTCTGAAACAGGCAGATCTATTCCGATTCGACCAAGCGTGCCGCTGGGAAAGCCGCCACCAGTGATCTCTTTCCACGTGGCGCCTCCATCCGTTGATTTGTAAAGTCCGCCGCCGGGTCCGGTGACGGGTGCGTATGCGCTCCAGGCCACGCGATGAACGTTCCAAAGACTGGCGTAAATAGTCTTCGAGTTATCCGGATCGAACGCAAGATCAATTGCTCCGGTGTTTTCGTCTTTGTAGAGAACGCGTGTCCAACTTTTTCCGCCGTCGGTCGTCCGAAAGACCCCTCGTTCAGTATTTGGCCCAAAGCCGTGACCGAGTGCGGCCACAAAAACGATGTCAGCAGCTTTAGGATCGATCAGGATGCGCCCAATCTGGCGCGTATCGCGCAAGCCAATGTATGACCAGGTCTGCCCGGTATCCGTTGACTTGTACATTCCGTTTCCAAGCGAAATGTCGGAACGCATGTCGGCTTCGCCGCTGCCGGCGTAAATAATTTCCGGATTCGAAGTTGATACGGCCAGCGCGCCAATCGACGCGATCGGCTGCTGGTCGAAAATTGGTTTCCAGGTCCT
>DATENN010000360.1:0-15474 GCA_035275045.1 Pyrinomonadaceae bacterium | reverse complement strand
ATGATCAAGATCACGGAGCAACTCCCGCCGCAATGCCGTGACAAGCGACAAGCGCTGGCAACCGACGACTTCTTGAATTGGCAGGCGGAAGTAGTTTCCCGCCATGACACGAAGCGTGCCGAAAACTTGCCTGGCTTGCTTTGGAAAAAAGATCTATCTCCAAAGTTGCGCAGTGACGTTTCGCATGTCGCCTTCTCGCCGGACGGCAAATATTTTCTGGCGCAGGACGATTTCAATATCACTGTCATGAGGCGAGAACCTTTGGAAATCGCTTTCCAGATTGATGCTCCTGAAGGTTATCCGGCCACTTTCACGCCCGACAGCCAATTCATAATCGTCGGCACCAAGAACCTTCGTTTCGAAAAATGGAGCGTTGCCGAAAAGAAACCGGTGCGCGTGCGTGAACTTGTAGTGCGCCGCGATTGTTGGGAACATGAGTTTTCGCCTGACGGAAATTACCTCGCATGTTTGGACTATGGCCTCAATCTCAACGTCATCGACACGCAGACAGGTAAGAAAGTTTGGGAGAAAAAAGAGTTCTATCATCTCACTGTCTTCGAGTTGATTTTCTGGATCGCATCCGAACTGGGAGAGGGCGAACACGAAGGACGCCGTTTCTTCAACATGGAATTCTCGCCTGACTCGCACTTCCTGTTAGTCTCGCGCAACAACCAATTTAATTTCCGTTTGACTATCGATGGCATGCGCATCGACGAGACCGATCGAGCCGTCGTCGCGCTCGACCTCGCCGCGCTGAAGCCGGTGAACCTGAGTGGTGATCTAAAGAAGTACTCGCACGGCGCATTTATGTTTCTGGACGATCATCGCATCCTCGTGAGCTCGTCTCAAAAACCTGATGACGCGGGCATTTTTTCTTTTCCCCAAGGCAAGCGTGCCTCGAATTTTTCACTTTCGGGCCGCACCATCGAGCCGACCGCAAATCCTCGGTATGTCCTGGTTAAGCCGCTTAGCAACGCGATGATCGGCGTCTTTGATATCGATACCGCTTCGTTCGTTGCCGGTATTAACAGGCGTGATATTTCGCTGTGGGACAACCTGATGGTGAGCGAGGCAATTTCGGGAAAGATTGCGCTCTCGGAATACGCACCCGACCCAGCAACGAAAACTTTACAGTCACACGTCGTCAAGTCGATCGATCTTCCGGTGGGCACGCTTGCGGATCTTTCTGCCGCGGATGTGTCCGACAACTTTGAATGGTTGGCGGTGTCCTCGAAATCGCGCGGCGCAATGTGGAATCTTGGATCAGGAGAACGCAAGATGCACGTCCGAGGTTTTCGCGGTGCAATCGTAGCGAACGACGGTGGGGCAATCGGCGAATTCCCAACCCAGGAGCCAGTCAAACACAGCTTGGTTTTGATGAAAGCCGGCATTGGGGCCGCTGATACATTTCAGGAGCTTCCCGAACGTGGCGCGCACCAGTATGGAAGATTTTTGCTGATGCGCGAGAGTCTCGACACGACGGCAAAAGAAGGCAAAAGCGATGAATCTGGCGACACGCGATCGTTGAATGAAAACGTCCGGTTCACGGTAAAAAACCTTTTCGATAACAAAGTCGTCTTTACCCGCGATTTTCCCAAAGAAGCGCCGAAGAATTTCCTCGACCCATTTTCAGGACGCCTGATTCTTTACTGGACGCTGGGTAGTGAGGTAGGTAAGGCGCGACTGAAAGAAGATCCGGATCTGGCGGCGAAAGCGAAAGCGCTCGGAAACAAAGACGACGACTACCTGATAGAGATCATCGATTGCTTTCAAGGCAAGACTCTGGGAACCGTTTTGCTCGAGACTGGGAAAGGATCGTTCACGGTGCAGGATGTTTTTTCCGATGGTGACTGGCTGGTGCTGACGGACGACAACAATCGCGTGCTCGTCTATTCGTTAGCCGACGGAGAACTGCGTCATCGTTTCTTTGGCAGCAACGCCGCACTGAATCCGGCGAAAAACCAGATCGTCGTCGAAAATTATCCCGGCGATTTAACTTTCTACGATCTCGTGACCGGCGATAGCGTCTCCAACCTTACCTTCAAAGAAGGTGCGGCCTTTATCCGTTACAGTTTGAACGGCAACAAACTTTTCGTGCTCAGCAGAGATCAAACTGCGTACGCGATCGACGTAAGCAAAATAATTCGGCCGGCCGCAGTCGCCGCGCAATGAGGCGTGACCCGCAGCGGTAGATTCACCCTACCGCTGCGGATCGCTTGAGGACTTACCAGCTACGCGCGGGCGCTGTTCGCTTGCAGCGCTTTGATGTCGCTAAGCAATACCTGCTCGTGACCTTCCGGGTTTACCTTCTCATAAATCTTGCGCAAGTTTCCTTCAGGATCGATTACGAACGAAGTGCGGTTCCAGTACATCGTGCCTTTGTAGTCGCTCTGGCCGACACCCGCAGCGGAAAGTAACTCGTGATTTGGATCCGCGAGCAAGTCGATCGTGAAGGCAAACTTGTTGCAGAAATCCTTGTGCGAGGCGACGTCGTCCGCGCTCACGCCGACAACTGAAATTCCTGCATCGTCAAAATCTTGCTTCGATGCCGTGAAAGATTTGCCCTGAATCGTACAACCGGGCGTGTCGTCCTTCGGGTAAACGTAGAGCACCAGCCACTGCCCGGCGAAATCATCGAGCGTGACGTTCTTACCGTCCTGGTTCTGCAAATTAAAATCAGGAAAACGTTTGCCTATTTCTGCTGCCATTTGGATTCCTCTTTTCGTCTCTGTTTGCGTTTCAGAAAACGATATTGTTGCACGACCGCTGCGGCATTGCACCTGCGCCCAAGCAGGCCTAGAATCGACATGCAGAATTGACAACCAAAGTTTTCAGGGGAGCCCCGATCGCAATCGGGGCTGAGAGTCCACAGAATTGCCGAATGGCGATTTCCGATTGCCGATTAGCGGCGCTGGCGGAAATAATTCGGCAATCGGCAATTGCAGATCGGCAATGCCGGGAGACCCTTTGAACCTGATACGGCTAACACCGTCGAAGGGAGAAACAGTTAGATTGTGGCTTGGCGAATGCTGATTGCGGATTAAATCTGCAATCTACTCGTCGGACTACAATCGCCGAAACCGTTCCGTCCTTTTAAAGGTGGAACGGTTTTTTTGTTGTGTTTGGGCTTAGGACTTTGGACTTTGGCTTTTGGTCTGGTTTTCGGTCTTCGGTCTTCGGTCTTCGGTCTTCGGTCTTTGGTCCTATTTACGATTTACGATTTACGATTCACGATTCATCTTGAGAGGTTCCTATGAGTACCGCAATTGAAACAAAGTCAGAACCGGCAGCCATAGCGACTGGGTCAGCGTCGCCGAACATTCAACAACTGCCCAACTCGCGGCGCATTTACGTCGACGGCCAACAAGGCGGCGTGCGCGTGCCTTTCCGCGAAATCGATCAGACCCCAACGCGAGACTTTAAGGGCGAACTGGAAACAAATCCGCCCGTCCGCGTTTACGACACAAGTGGTCCATACGGCGATCCGTCCGTCAGTTGCGACGTTCGGCAAGGGCTGGTGCCGTTGCGCGCGTCTTGGATCAGAAGTCGCGGCGATGTGGAACCGTATGAAGGACGCGCGATTCAACCCATCGATGATGGCTACCTGACTTTTGATGCGGTTAATCAAGCGCGAGCAAAGCACAGTGACACGGACTTGAGTCTACATTACGTCCGACGCACTCCTCTGCGTGCAAAGACCCGCGCGTGTGTGACGCAAATGCATTATGCGAAACGCGGCATTATCACGCCGGAAATGGAATTCATCGCCATTCGCGAAAACCTCGGACGTCGTGGCACAGACTTCAGTCTGTGTAACGATCGCGACTCACTCAACCATCAGCACAAAGGTCAATCCTTCGGCGCTTCGATTCCCTCTTTTGTGACGCCCGAGTTCGTTCGCGACGAAGTCGCTCGCGGCCGCGCGATCATTCCAGCAAACATCAATCATCCGGAATCGGAACCGATGATCATCGGGCGCAACTTCCTGGTTAAGATCAATGCCAACATCGGCAACTCGGCCGTGTTGTCTTCGATTGATGATGAAGTCGAAAAAATGCGCTGGTCCATCAAATGTGGTTCCGACACAGTGATGGATCTTTCCACCGGCAAGAACATCCATGCGACGCGCGAATGGATCATTCGCAATTCGCCCGTGCCGATTGGCACTGTTCCGATTTATCAAGCGTTGGAAAAGGTTGGCGGGAAAGCTGAGGAGCTGACCTGGGAAATCTTCCGCGACACTTTGATCGAACAAGCCGAACAAGGCGTCGACTACTTCACGATTCACGCGGGAGTGCGCCTGCCTTACATTCCCATGACCGCAAAACGCACGACTGGCATCGTCTCGCGCGGCGGGTCGATCATGGCCAAGTGGTGTCTCGCCCATCACGAAGAGAGTTTTCTTTACACTCGCTTCCGCGACATCTGCGAGATCATGGCAGCCTATGACGTTTCATTTTCACTCGGCGACGGTCTGCGTCCCGGATCAATTGCCGATGCTAACGATGAAGCGCAGTTCGCTGAGCTGGAGACGCTGGGTGAGCTAACGAAGATTGCGTGGGAATACGACTGCCAGGTGATGATCGAAGGGCCCGGTCACGTGCCCATGCACTTGATCAAAGAGAACATGGACAAGCAGCTCGAGACTTGTCACGAAGCGCCGTTCTACACACTTGGCCCACTCACTACCGACATCGCGCCCGGTTACGATCACATCACGTCAGCGATTGGCGCGGCGATGATCGGTTGGTACGGCACGGCGATGCTCTGCTACGTCACACCAAAGGAACACCTTGGCCTGCCAAATAAGAAGGATGTGAAAGACGGCGTGATTGCATACAAGATTGCCGCGCACGCTGCGGATCTCGCAAAAGGTCATCCCGGCGCGCAGTACCGCGACAATGCTTTATCAAAATCACGTTTTGAATTTCGCTGGGAAGATCAATTCAACCTCTCGCTCGATCCGGAAGTTGCGCGCGATTATCATGACGAAACGTTACCGAACGAAGGCGCCAAGCTCGCGCACTTCTGTTCCATGTGCGGCCCACATTTCTGTTCAATGAAGATCACGCAGGATGTGCGCGAGTACGCGGCCACGCAGGGCATCTCCGATACGGATGCGTTCAAAGTCGGAATGGAAGAGAAATCTAAGGAGTTTGTTGAGCAAGGCGCAGAAGTTTACGCGAAGACTTACCGGTGCTAAGGTGACGCCAGAAAATCGAGTAAGATCGTATCGACTAGACTAGCTCAGTAAGGTTCTCACACTTATGGCGAAACGTCGGTCTGACAACGAACCCCAGCAGATTCGACGAAGTTAATCCACTTCCTTCTTCGGAGGACATTCACATGAAGCCTGCTCTCCTTATCCTCGCAGCCATTTTCTTATTCGGAACATCAATCTATGCGAAGACTTACCTCTTCACACCTGACGAAGTCTCGCTGAAAGAAGGCAAGCGGGATAACACGAAAGGCTTCGTGCCGCTTCCAAATGGCGGAGAAAAGAATCGCAAGCGAACTCACCTTGAATGTAGTACTGAAGGCTTATATGGCTTCGAAATTAAAAACGCCTCCAGCAACGCCGGCCTTTTTGAACTATCAAATCGCGGCACGTGTGACATCACTGCGACCGTGGAGACACTTCATGTCGAGGACGATTCGGGAACGATGGCTAAGGAACAAGTATCGCTAAGCGTCAAGCCCGGCAAACAAGGCAGCGTCACGTTCCCGATCAAAAGAAATAACAAAGATAAGAAGACTTTTATTCTGGTAACTGTAAAGTGTGGACCAAACACTGAAGCGACGCAGTCGCGGTGTGACTTCATTCCGCATCTCTCAGTGGGTACGCGAGCCGAGGCGGGAACCACGACACCGTCGGATGCCAACAATATCAAGTTCTTGCAGCCTGAATCGGTTACCCCGCCGGGTACAACCTCAGGATCGAAATGCGCGACGCCCAACGATAGTTTCGTTGAGACTTATAGGTTCTACAATTCGCTTCAAACCGACGTTGAGCTCACGTTCACGACTGTGAACGAATGTTTTTGCGAGAAATTTATCGCTCAAGTTGTGCGATCCAATTTCAAATTGGATAAGGACCAGCCTCTCGGCGGCAAAAATCTTCCCCCTACCGGCTCTGAAGATGTGAGCGTGCCTGCAAAAAACACCAGCACCGGCGTAAAGGGTACCGGCGACAAAATGGTGAAGGTGAAAAAAAACGAAGCAATTGTAATTTTGGTCGGCTGTTCTGGCGCAAATAACAATGCGCCTTGCAAGGGTCGAATCACCGACATAAAGCTCACGATCAAGTGACTCTGACCGCTCGCCCAGCCTCGTTTGTTTTGTAGCCGGGGCACGGTTATCCGACCGCCATTCCTTACGCTTTCTTGTATGATGGCCCGCCATGGCGGCGGCGTTTTCCCTTGAGACAATCAAAGTTTTGTTGACGGTCATCAGTGGCGTCTGCTGGACCATAGTCTACGTGCTGGCGATTCGTGTTGGTCTCAAAGACAAATCTTATGCGATTCCCTTTTATGCGCTGGCGCTGAATTTTGCATGGGAGTTGTTGTACACCTTCTATGGGTTCAAAATTAATGGCCTGAATGTTCAGAACGTTTTCAGTGCGATCTGGCTGACGTTTGATGTTGGGATTCTGTATACGTATTTCAAATATGGACAGAAGTATTTTCGATCGCTGGTAATCAATTCAAACGCTTTCGGTGCGCGCAGGGACCACTCCGCTACTACAGACGGTACTGACCTCATAACAGAACGTTGCGTCTTTGTTCTATGGAGTGTTCTTGGTCTCGTCACCGCGCTGTTGGTTGAGTATGCCATCCGTCGCGAATTCGGAGTCGCGAAAGGCGCGGGCTATTCAGCATTCCGGCAAAATCTTTTGATGTCGATCTTGTTCATCACCATGCTGGTGCGGCGCGGCGGTACTGAAGGACAGAGTATGCCTATCGCAGTCAACAAATGGATTGGCACGCTGGCCCCGACCATTCTCTACGGCATCGTGGGCGAAGGAGGTTTTCCGCACGGCAGTTTGTTTATTGTGATCACTGGCGGTCTGTGCTCGGTTTTCGATCTAATCTATATTTGCTTATTCGCACGAGTAAGGCGCGGTCTCCTAATTTGAATTCCTTTGCGCGTCCTCGACGCCGCCACCAGCGCTTTCTTTCCCATATGGATTGGCGATTAAGGTAACGGCATGAGCAAACGTAGAGTCGCAATTCTCGTCAACGATCTGATGCAGAGGAATTACGTCTACTACCTGACGGAACCTTTGGGTAAAAACTTCCATCCCGATTTCAACCCTGAATTGACGCCAAAACAGATGCTCGAGCTCGGCGTGTTTGGCGGCAAGTACATGACCGACTGTCAGCAGGAATTTCCCGCATCGTGGTTTAAGCGCGCCAAGCTTAATCATGAACGACACGATCCAAAGTTGAATTACTTTGGTGTGAACGCGTCGCAGCCACTTTCCGAGTGGCGGCGAAAGGAATGGATTTATGTTGAGGACCCGCGCGGTTGGTTTCAATGGTACTGTCGCTATTACATGGGGAGGCGTTGCGCGGATGACGAGCGACAAATAAAACGATGGCGCGCGGTCCGCCGGCATGTCCGGCAACTCAAACAAAATTGTCCGCCGCTTGAAATGGATTGCCGGCCGCGACAGCGCCAGGCGTTATTGCATTGGGCTTACGATTCGAGAAAAATCTGACGCCTGAATTCAACCCTGATTGGGCGCCCGGCCGTGCAAATCATCGATCAGATCAGAAACAATTCGCCCAGCGCGCTCGTTGTTCTCACGTGCTTAAGCGTCATCGCCGCGTCAGTCGCGTGGTGGTCTATGGCCTCAGGAATCGGCGTCGGTCCTGACTCGGTCATGTTTCTCAGCTCGGCTGAGAGTTGGCTTGCCGGAAGGGGCCTGACACCGATTGCTTATCATTTCACGCCGTTGTTTCCCGCAGGTAAGCCACTCGTAGGGCTGGCTCCTACCTATCCTCTGCTGCTGGCGCTTGGCCATTTCTTAACGACTAACATGTTGACGGAAGCGAGGTGTCTGCATGCGCTGCTTTTTGGCCTTAATACTTTTCTAATCGGGTCGATCGCGTACTGGTCGACTCGCAAATCGATGAGCGCGACGATCGCTGCGGCAACGCTATTTATGATTTCGGCGCATGTTTTGGAACAGCTCGCGATTGCGTCATCTGAAGCGCCCTTTATTACTTTCACATTACTGGCAACGTTCATGTTGTTGCTCTACCTGGAGAGACGGCGATTCAGTTTGTTAATCGCGGCGTCGCTGGCCGCAGCGTTAGCGATGACTACTCGGTTTGTCGGCGTCACGATTTTGCCCGCAATGTTGTTAGCAATACTGTTTTATCGGAAACGATCTCTAACCAGAACACTACGCGACTGCGCGATCGCGCTGATCGTGGCACTTGGCCCACTGCTGGCGGTCCTGGTTCACAACCGCACGGTGGCGGGCACCAGCACTAACCGAACTTTGGCATTTCACGCTGTTGGTCTTTCGGACTTAGGCAACCTGTCCGTTGGTTTTGCCGCATTTTTGCTGCCGTTTAACGTGCCCTTTGCACTTGGCCTGGTGGTGTTGGCTTTATGCGCAGTGCTGATCGCGGCCGCAATCCTGACGTCTTTGCCTAATCACAAACGAGGTAAAGACGAGAATCGTGCCGCGCAATTTTTTAGCGCGGTGTTTACCGCGACTTATTTAAGCTTTTTAGTCGTCTACAACTCGCTGGCGAACCCGGCAGTCGAGCTCAGCACACGAACGTTGCTGCCTTTTTATGTTTTCGCGATCGTAGTTGTTGTGACTTTCGCTAACGGCAGTTTTGGCCGCAGCCGTATTGTTTGGAAATCTTTTCTGCTGCTAACGATCTTGATCGTTTTGCTCAACGCGCGTTACACCGCGGCGTACGTGAAGTATCGGCATGAACAGTCCTTTGGTTTCGCGAACAGTGAATGGACTGGGTCGGCGACGATGGCGTATGCGCGGAGCTTGCCGCCAGGGACCGTCGTCTATTCAAACGCGATCGATGCAATTTTTTTATTAACCCATAAAGACGCATTACGCATTCCGGCAAAAATCGACCCATCTACCGGCCAGGCAAACAATGATTTCGCAAGTAGCATGAGCCAATTGCAGGAGGCGTTACGTAACGATAATGCGGTCGTGGTCTATTTCGACAAAGTAACCTGGCGCTGGTACTTGCCTTCAAAAGATGAATTAGAAAAAGTTCACCAGTTGCCCGTGCGCCGGCAGTTGGCTGATGGCGTAATTTACGGATTGCCGCCGCACTAATTTTCTCGACCTTTCGGCTTGCGATGCTTACAATCGTTTGCCCCCGCCGCTGTTATGGCAAAAGTTAGTATTGTGATCCCGACTCACAATCGGGCCGAACTACTTGAGCGCGCCGTCGAAAGCGCCAAAGCCGCAGGCGCCGCTGCTGAAATCGTCGTCGTCGATGACGCCTCGACCGATAAAACCTTCGAGCTTTGGTCCAGAGTGGAGGGCATAACATATTTACGCCTGCTTAAAAATGCCGGTTTGTCTTTCGCGCGCAACGCCGGCATAAACAGTTGCTCATCCGAGTACATCGCGTTTCTGGATGATGATGACTTACGGCTGCCCGATAGTTTGACCGCGCAAGTGCGCGCCCTCGATGCGAATCCTGATGCGGTGCTGTGTTATGGACGCTGCCTGATTGGTGATGCGCGGCGTCAGCTTCCCACCGGCGAAATCGTTCCCAACCTAATCATCTCTGGCGATATCTTCTGGGACTTACTGGAGTCAAATTTTATACCAATGCCGACCGTCGTAGCCCGCAGAACCGCCTTGATCCAACACGGATTATTCAACACGCGACTGACCGAAGTTGAAGATTGGGACATGTGGCTGCGCCTTAGCGAGCACGGCCCGGTCGTAGCCGTTGATTCAGCCGTCGCAATCTATCGCCAGGCGGATGCACAGTCGGAACAAATGTCGCGGGACATCACTCGGATTCTGAAAACGCAGTTGTCGGTTCAGGCCAACGCGTTGAATTTGCCGCGCGCGCAGGCCGCATCAAGCGCAAGACGTAGAAAGGTTCGCCGCAGATTAATCGCCAATGCCCATCGCACAATGGTGCAGTGCGCCACCAGGGCGCTGGCTGATGGCGACGTAAAAAACGCGCGACAGAAAATGCGCGAGGCTTTCAACCTTCGTCCGTTTCGCACCCTGCTTAGCGGACATTCGTGGGTGCTTCGGGCAGGGTGAACTAAAAGTTTGTTAATAATTTCGTCGACCGTCGAAGGAATATCGTAATGAAAATTGCCTTGTGCAAGAGTCACTTTGCTGGTCCAGTTAGCGGAGCGGACGAAACCCTGGTCACTTATGCGATCAAGTTAAAGCAGAGCGGGCACGACGTACACGTCGCGCTCTTGTACAAGCATTCGAATAACGATGGCTATTACCGGCGACTGGAATGCGCGGGCGTGCCGGTCGACAACGTGATCAAGCACTCAGTCGCTTTCATGCTGTTGCGCGCGTTACGCAATTCATTGGGCAGCATTCTGCTCTTCATCTTTTTGATTCCGCGTTCGACTGAAAGCCTGCGCAAGATTTGGCAACTAGTGATCGATTTGATTTCCCGCGTCCATTACCGGGAATGCAAAACGCAATTTGCCGCTGCAAATTATGATCTGTTGCATGTTTTTACTCCGGACACCGGCGCCACGTTAATGATACGTGCGGGGAACGAGCTCGGTATTCCGGTGCTTTATCACGAAATGGGTACGCCAGGTCACCTGCCGGCACTAGATCCCTATTACAAAAAACTCGAAAAGGTGCTTCCTCTTTGCACGGAAGTGGCGGCCCTTTCACCCAGTCTCGCTAATCAGTGGCAGGCGCGCTTTCCTTTTCTGCCCTGGATTTCTACATTGCCCTTGATTAGCGACGATGCTGAGCGAATGCCAGTGTTCGTTAACAAGCGCGATGAAGAAATCGTGTTCGGTTACGCTGGACGTGTCGAAGCCGGCAAAGGTCCGTTCGTATTGGTCGAGGCGCTGAACATGTGTCCTCAGAACGGTGTCCGTTCAATGTTACGTATCGCCGGGACCGGACCCGACTTGCTGCAAATGAAAAAGCTGGTGCGCACGTCGAAACTCAGCGGCCGCTGCGAGTTCGTGGGCGCCTATTCCGGCGCGCTTGGTTGCAGTGCGTTTATGCGCAGTTTGGATGTTTTTGTGCTTCCCTCTTTCGCCGAAGGCACTGCGAACAGCGTGATCGAAGCGATGGCCCACGGCCTGCCCATAATCACGACGAACGTTGGCGGCTTGCCTGATCTCATCACGCCTGCGGAGGGAATATTAGTGCCACCGGGGAACAGCGCATTGCTCGCGGCGGCTATGAAAAAACTGGCTTGCGATCGCGATTTAAGGATGCGAATGGGCGTTGCCGCACGTAAACGTTATTTGAAATTGTTTGCGACGGACGCGGTATTACCGATGCTGAGCCGAACATATTCGCGTTTAGCAGGAACAACAATTCCTGTCGCTGAAGACAATGTCGTTCATCCATGGGAACACGCTTCATACCGCTGCAAGACGACCCAAGTAGACGACCGCCCTGTAACGCCATCCACGTTGTCAAGTGCTTTCGACTTGTTGCCCGAATTATTCGCAGCTGATGAAAACGCCGCGAGTTAGTTCTGTTAGATATTGACGATGTCCCAGCGCAAAATGCGAATTGCATTCGCAACGCCAGAATATGCGACCGAAAGTTATTTTGATGGCGGCATTGCGCAATATCTTCAGCGCATCACCTGCGCGCTGGCTGCACTGGGCCATGACGTGCATGTGATCACGCTCTCCGAAGATAAAACAGATTCCTTCCTGCGGCATGGTGTCACCGTTCATCGGGTACCGCCCAGCCACAATTGGCATCGATTAAACCAGGCGACTGGTTATCGCCTCGCCGCCACCACGTACTGGCTCAGTTTAAGTGGGCAGATATATCGTAAATTGCGCGAATTGAATGCCCGAGAACCTTTCGACCTGATTCAATTTCCGAACTATTCTTACTGCGGCCTGGCATCGATGTTGTTTTTACGGGTGCCGCATGTACTTCGCCTGTCTTCCAGCGCCTACGAGCTAAATGCCGGGGCGAATCACGGATGGCTCGACTCTTTATTCCTGGGCGTTATGGAATGGTTGCAAGTAAGACTGAGCAAGCACGTGTTCGCGCCGAGTCGCGCGTTAACCGAGCTCTATGCAGAGGAATATCATCGGCCAACCATTCGCGTAATTCGCAGCCCAATTTATCTGGAGACAGTTAACGACTTCAGAATTCGCGATCGATTGCCGGCTGAGTACGTTTTGTTTTTCGGAAGATTCCAACGGCATAAAGGGTTTGAGGTCTTGATAAAGGCGCTATCACAAGTTCTTGAGGCGAATCCAAACATCAATGCGGTCCTGATCGGGAGAGATGTCGCGACGCCGCCAATGCCGTCGATGAGGCAGTACGGTTATGACCTCTGCGGGAAGTTCGGCGCGCAGTTTCAGATGCTGGAGCAATTGCCACACGCGCAACTTTATCCAATCATCGCGGGCGCGAAATTAGTTGTCCTTCCCTCGCTCATTGATAACTTGCCAAACGCTTGTCTTGAAGCGATGGCATTGGCTGCTCCTGTAATTGGCACGGTGGGAACAAGCATGGAAGAGTTGATCACAGACGAAGAAACCGGTTTTCTCGTTGAGCGGGGCGACGTGAACGCGTTAACGGAAAAAATTCTGGAGGTTTGGGCGCACCCGCGACGGCAGGAAATCGGTGCAGCTGCCAAACGAAGAATTCTGGATTTTTCAGTTGAGAAAGCTACGACCGAATTGCTCGACTTTTATCATCAGGTGCTCGCGTCCAACTTAGGTGAGTACCCTGCCTCAACGTTATCGACAGCGGCAACCTCATAACAGGCTCCGGCTCGCAAATACTTTCATTAAGTCATTGAAAGGCGCGGCTTCGGCAAAGGCCTCGAAGCTACCTTCGTTTTTGATCTTCTGTGCGGCCCGAATAAACGATCCCCAGGCGACGCGTGACAACGCAGCGCCAACTGAAATTCTGCGCACTCCAAGATCGGCCAACTGCGCGACGGTGGTCGTGCAGTTATTTGTCGACACCAAAACATTCACCGCTTTTGGTGCGACGGCTTTTACGATTGCAGAAATCTCTTCGGACTTCGTGACTCCGGGAGCATACAAGCAATCGGCGCCCGCTTCAGCAAATGCAGTTAAGCGTTGCAGCGAAGTCTGCAATGGCGACGCGTCGCCAACGAGCCACGCCTCGCAACGTGCCGTCAAGAGCACGGGAACGTTTGAATCGTCGATCGCGCGGCGCGCTGCCTTGATGCGTTCGACGGCGAGTTCAAAGTCGTAGAGCGGTGGCCCCTCACGTCCGGTTGAATCCTCGATGGAGAGCCCCGCGACGCCCGTTTCGACGCAAAGTTTGACGCTGTTAGCTACGTCCACAGGCTCATCTGCGTAGCCGTTTTGAAAGTCGGCATTGACGGGTAAATTCGTGGCCGCCGCGATTTGGCGAAAGTGCTCGAGCACCGATTCGCGTGACATTGTGGTTGGTCCATCGGCATAGCCTTGCGCAAATGCGAAGCCCGCTGACGTGGTGGCCAGTGCTTCAAAGCCGAGGTGCTCAAGGTAAAGTGCAGAGCCAGCATCCCACGGGTTCGGCAGAACAAAGCAGCCCGATTGGTGGAGCTCGCGAAATCTCTCGACTGCTGTCAATTGATTTGTCATGTTGAAATCTTATCCCGCAAAATGCTTTGCGAGCCAGCATCAAAATCCCGGACGTGGTCGTATTATCGGTGTAAAACTCCCATAACCATTAGCACATGCAAAAAGAAATTAAGTCGAAGCTAAAGACGCATCGGTACTTCGCCTTTCTTCGGGCCATCAATGTCGGCGGTCACGTCGTCAAGATGGACGAGCTAAGAAAGCTTTTTAGCGCGATGCGATTTTCGAAAGTCGAAACTTTTATCGCCAGCGGGAACGTAATATTCGAGGCCACATCAGATGACGCTAACGCGATAGAGAGACAAATTGAGAAATCGCTGCATAAATCTCTCGGTTACGAGGTTGTGACGTTCCTTAGAACGTTCGAGGAATTGCAGCGCGCTGCAGATTTTCGTCCGTTCAGTGATGAGGACCTGGATAATCCAGCGAACACGCTTTACGTCGGCTTCATCTCAGCCAAGCCAACGAAAGAGGCACGACAGCAGCTCGATAAGCTGAAGAGTGATGTTGATGAACTCAAGATCCATCAGCGAGAGCTCTACTGGCTGTGTCGCACGAAATTCAGCGAGGCGCAATTTTCGGGGGCACTGTTGGAAAGAACGCTGGGCGCCAAGCTAACGTTCAGGAACATGAATACGGTTCGTCGGTTGGTAGGGAGGTTCAAATGATTATCCGCTTAGTATTAGTTCTTACAATCATTTCGACGGCATCAATGATACTGCCAGCTTACTCGAAGACGCGACACGGAGCGCAAAAATCATCCGTGGAACAACGCATAAAAAGTCTGCACGCCCTTTTAGACGAACAGTGGGAATATACACTGCGAACCAGTCCGGAGTTCGCTTCGATACTCGGAGACAAGCGCTATAACGACAAGCTAAGCGATTTTTCGCAGGCGGCAATTGATAAGGACCTACAACAGACCCGCATTTTTCTACGCAAGTTCGACGCGATTGACACTACCGGCTTTCCCGAACAGGAGCAGCTTAACCACGATTTAATGGTGCGCAATCTGCGACAGCAGTTGGAAGGAGCGAAGTTTAAAGAATGGGAGATGCCCGTAACACAGTTCGGCGGCATTCACATCGATGCGCCGCAACTCGTTTCGTCACTTTCATTCGCGACTGTTAAAGATTACGAAGATTACATCGCTCGCTTGAAACAGACGCCACGGGTCTTTAACGAGACGATTATTCAAATGCGCAACGGCATACGCGATGGTTTGATTCCGCCAAAAATTCTGCTGGTCCAGGTTGCAGAACAGACCGAAGGCATCGCAAATCAAAAGGCTGAAGATACGCCGTTTGCTCAACCGGTCGCCAATTTTCCAAAAGATTTTTCAGAAGCCGATCGGCAGCGTTTGCGCACGGGTGTGCTCGACGCGATTCGCGACCAGGTGTTGCCTGCTTATAAGTCCTTCCTGACGTTCGTGCGGGACACGTATGTGCCGAAGGGACGCACCACGATCGGTCTGTCCGCGTTGCCGCAGGGTAACGCGCGTTACGCGCTTGCCATTCGTCGCCAAACCACGACGGATATGCAGCCCGAAGAAATTCATCAATTGGGTCTGCGTGAAGTGGCGCGGATCGAAGGTGAGGAGACGGCAATTGCGAAAAAGCTGGGCTTTAACGACCTCAAAGCATTTCGCGAATCGCTAAAGAACAACCCTGA
>DATENN010000359.1:0-2573 GCA_035275045.1 Pyrinomonadaceae bacterium | reverse complement strand
CACCATTTTTTAGGTAGACCACGTACTTGCCGTTGAACAAGGGCTTCAGTTCCCTGACACGGTCCGCATTAACTATCGCGGAACGTCGCAAGCGAACGAACTTCGCCGGGTCAAGTTTGCGCTCCATGCCGTCCATGGTTTCTCGTACGAGGTGAGACTTCGAACGCGAGTGAATCTGAACATAATTTCCTTGTGCCGTGATCCAATCCATGTCACCGGTGGGGAGCAGCAATACACGTTCATTCTCTTTGATAACGACGTGGTCAACATAGGCCGGCTGTTTGAAAGCAGCATCACGCTTTTCGAGCAGCCGCAAGAGCGCTGACAACTTTTTGTTATCTGATGAGTGGCTTAATTGATGCCGAACGCGATCGAGCGTCTTTTGAAAACGGTGTGGCTCGATTGGTTTCAGCAAATAGTCAAGCGCATTGACCTCAAAGGCTCGTATCGCATGCTCGTCGTAAGCGGTGACGAACACGACCGCCGGTAGGCGATCAACACCTATTTCTTCCACCACTCCGAAACCATTGAGTAGCGGCATTTGCACATCGAGAAAAACCAGATCCGGAGATTGCGCGCGAATGGCAGCGACTGCCTCCTGCCCGTTGTTGCACTCGCCAATGATTTCGACGTCTGTCTCCGATTGCAGTTGCTGGCGAATGCCGCGTCTAGCAATCGGCTCGTCATCAACCAGCAACGTTCTGATCTTGTGCATCGGTTCTTTGTCGACTGCCAATATTAAAAGGCAAGGTAACTGTTACTTGCAGTCCCCGTCCGTTAGCTTGCGTTAGTTCAAACGTGTGCGACGATCCATACAACTTCTCGAGACGCGCGCGCGTGTTCGACAGTCCAATCCCGTGGCCATTAATCACGGCGGGAAGCCCTGGTCCATCGTCACGCACCTGAAGTTCGACTTTGCCGTTTCGGCGCGCAGCCCGGATTTCCACAGTACTCTTCCCGGGTTTTGGCGCCACCGCATGCCTGATGGCGTTTTCTACCAGCGGCTGGAGAATTAAGTTGGGGACCTGGGCATCAATCGTTTGTTCATCAATCTCATAACGCACGGTGAGGCGGTCCTGAAAACGTGTCTGCTCTATTTCCAAATAGTTCCGTAGAAACTCAAGTTCATCGCGTAAAGGTACTTCATGGGTGCCATTGGACTTGAGCGACAGGCGCAATAGGTCACTCAACCGCAGGAGCACTTGATCCGCGATCTGAACGTTTTCCTTCATCAAGACGGAAATCGTATTCAATGTGTTGAAGAGGAAATGAGGTTGTAACTGCATGCGCAGTGCGTCGAGTTCAGCTCGCGCGAGTTGGGCCTGAAGCTGTGAAGCACGGATCTCACGTTCGCGATACTTGCGATAGTAGCTGATTGCGTGACTCAATCCGATGACTGCCCAGTACGTAAGCATCTCGGAATGGAAAGAGGATACGTACTGACTACGCAGCCGGGTCAACATTGTGCTATTCGGCGGTTGGAGTCCCACGCAACTTGAGATCAACACGTAGACCGACAGTAGCGCTAACGAGATTGCGAAACTGGATAAGAGATGTATGAGTGAATTGCGAAGCCAGCTGCGACGGTCGAGTGGGAAGCGACGAGCCAGGCCGAGCATCAGAGGCGTCGCGGCAAACCAGATAGCCGCGCAGATAAGCCAGATCGCAATTGTCTGAGAGATCTGCAACGGCCGCCCGGCGTATGCTCGGGCGACAACGGCTTCACTAGTAAAGAAGACCGCAAACAGCAACCAACCGATAGCAATCAGTGGCCATTTGATCCAGCCTCGGCGCGGTTCATCCATATAATCGTAGCTTACCGCGTAAGCTCGGAACGCAAAAGACCGGCTACGATCGGTGACCGGGCATACACCGATGGGACGTGAACGTTCAGGCGGATCGGCGCGGCTGTGTGGGCTGCGAATTACGTGCCCGGAAGTTTCGCTTGCAGCTTCAACTCCGCATTCGCCGGTGCGTCTGACGCCACCTCAACCGGCACTCGCCACACCAGTGTCTTAATCAAACAAGTCCCGGTGTTGTCGGTGCGGCAATAAAACAATGTCGCCTGAACATGCAGAGATCCCGTCCCTGCGACGGCTGGTTTGTAGTTGATGCGGACGGGCAGTTGCAGCCCTTTGATTGAACGGCGGACCTCCTGAGCTTCGGCGCCCGCATCGACAAACACGCCCTTCAGACCTTCTGAAACAAGCGAATAACGCTGCGGTGCGGATGGGTTGAGGTGATAACCCTCAGGCAATTCGGCGCTCACAACTATCGCGGCTGGCGCGCCCGGTTTTAGTCGTTGCTTCGGAACAGAAATCTCTTCAGCGTTAGGCGCGACGTCATTCGTTGTCGCCGCCGTTGCAGTTGGCGGTTCGAGCCCTTTGATACTTAACGTGGTAGTCGCTTTCGTTTTCAAATCAACGACGCGAATGGCGTGATTGTTAGTGTCGGCGACGTACAGTTTGCCGTTGGCAATAGTTAGACCACCGGGTTCGTAAAAGGATGGCGCAGCGCCGTCGGCTTGTCCGGGCTTTCCGGCGCCGGCAAACGTCTTGACGGTACGCGCCTTC
>DATENN010000358.1:0-10388 GCA_035275045.1 Pyrinomonadaceae bacterium | reverse complement strand
CGCAAACAGCATCACGTTCGAGTCGCACGCCTTCGAAGACGGTCGAAATTCATATTCGACGGCGGGCGAATCCGGACTCGCCTGCCTACTGGGAAGTCTTTGAGCTGCCGTACCGGCCGAACCTCAATATCATTTCCTGCTTGATGGAAATTCAGAAAAATCCGGTGACCAAAGAAGGCAATCCAACGACGCCACCCGTGTGGCAGATGAACTGTCTCGAGCAGGTTTGCGGCATCTGTACCATGGTCATCAATGGTCGCGCGCGACAATCATGTTCGGCGCTGGTAGATAATCTCGAGCAACCGATCAAGCTCGAGCCAATGTCAAAGTTTCCGAACATCAGGGATCTGGTTGTCGATCGCTCACAGATGTTCGATCATTTGAAGCGCGTGCATGCGTGGGTTGAGCTCGATGGGACGCATGATCTTGGCCCAGGCCCGCGAATGGACCAGGAGGAGGTACAGGAACGATACGCTTACTCGCGTTGCATGACCTGCGGTTGTTGTCTTGAAGCTTGCCCGCAGTACGAGGATGATAACTATATCGGTCCGCAGGCGATCGGGCAGGTGCGACTCTTCAACATGCATCCCAGCGGTAAGATGACGCGTGACGAAAGACTCGAAGGCATCATGGGAGAAGACGGGATTACAAACTGCGGTAACGCGCAAAACTGCGTCAAGGCTTGCCCCATGAGTATTCCGCTAACTCGCGCGATTTATGAAGAGAACCGCGAAACCGTGGTTCACGGCATATTTGGTTGGCTTAAGGGTTAATTCGCTTCGGAACCTCATAACGCGACTTCTCTTGCTTTAGTTTTTCAACTCGTTCGAGCAACTCTCTCGCCTCAGCATCACGTTTTAAAGTTTTAAGCAGCCTCGCGTAATTACTGAGATAGAGCACCAATCCGTTACTCTCGGGACCGTACAGTTGCTCCATCGTCTGAATTGCCTTTTTGAAGTACTGCTCGGCGGTATCGTACTTCTTATGGGCCACGAAGAGCATTGCGAGGTTATGATCTGATCTCATGGCTGCGGCCATGTCTTCAGGTGTTTGTCGATCGGCGGGAATTTTCGACAGTATCTCACGAGCCTGCAAGAGAGATGCTTCGGCGTCCTCAAGTTTCTTTTCGCGGTCGTAAACAGCGCCGAGGCTGAGCAAGGTTATCGCCAGATTGCGCTTCGGTTCTTCATCGTACTTCTTTCTTAGCTCCACAGCTCTTTTGAGTACGTTTTCAGCCTCGGCAAATTTTTCCTGGTCCCACAACATAAGGCCAAGATTGTGCAGCGTCATCGATGTTTGCGGATCATCGTCGCCGCGATGGAAAGACTTCAGCAGGTCCAACTGCTCGCGTAAAGTTTGTTCAGCTTCCGCCGGTCTCCCCTCTTGCCTGAGCACCATGGCGATGCCGCTATAACTTTCAACAATCATGGCCGGGGCATCCGCATTTCCTTTTTCGGCCTCAAGTTCCGCTTTGAGCCGGGCGCTCTTGAGCAAAAGCTCTGCGGCACCCAAGTCTCCTCTTTGCAGCGCACGCAGACCCCCTCGATAGTAGTTTTCCCAACTATCCTGGGCGAAGCAGGGCACCGCACAGAAAAGGAGCAAGGTGAGAAAGATGTATGAGGTTCTGCGTAAGTTCATTGAAAAAGTCGCAGCCGTGTTGGCAAAGCAATTACGCCCCGACTACGTTAACGAGTTCCTGCACCGCCGCAGCGCTTTTCTGCAAAGCGATTCGTTCTTCCGCGGTCAAATTGATCTCAATGATCTGTTCAAGACCACGCGCACCGAGTTTGCAAGGCACACCCACGTACAGACCGTTGATTCCGTACTCGCCTTCGAGGTAAGCGGCGCAGGGCAGAATCTTTTTCTTGTCTTTCAAAATCGATTCTGTCATCTCGACTGCCGCGGCCGACGGCGCGTAATAAGCGGAACCTGTTTTCAGTAAGCCAACGATCTCAGCGCCGCCATTCGCAGTACGTTTTACGATCGCATCGATTTGGTCTTGCGGCAGTAACTCGGGAATGGGAATGCCGGCGCAGGTTGAGAAGCGCGGTAGCGGCACCATTGTGTCGCCGTGTCCGCCTAATACGAACGCCGTAACGTTTTCGACAGAGACGTCCAGCGCTTCAGCAAGAAAACAACGCATGCGCGCGGAATCGAGCACTCCTGCCATACCAATGACACGATGCTTGGGAAAACCCGACCGGCGCAACGCAACCTGGCACATGGCATCCAATGGATTCGACACGATAATCAAAATTGAGTCAGGCGAGCGGCGCACAACTTCATCGACGACTTTTGAAACGATGTCCGCATTTGTCTTCAACAGGTCGTCGCGACTCATTCCGGGCTTTCTTGGCAAGCCGGCGGTGATAATTACAACGTCGGAATTTTCTGTTCCGTCGTAACCATTCAGGCCCGTGAGCTTGACGTCGAAACCTTCGATGGGCGCCGCTTGGGCCAAATCAAGTGACTTGCCCTGCGGCACGCCTTCGACGATATCGACGAGCGCCACATCACCTAATTCCTTCGCGGCCAACCAGTGCGCCGCAGTAGCGCCCACGTTCCCTGCCCCGACAACGGTTATTTTGTTACGCGCAGCCATAATCTTCCTTTCGCTGGACTGCGGGAGCGTTTGCGATATTAACTCCCGCACAATTTGTGATAAGAATGCTTTGGATTTGAAAGAGCGCGAGTGTATCTGCCGACATTTGCACTGTCAAGAAAGTGACTTTTCAATATTGCTACGTTTGGCGAGGACTATGTTGTGATATGCAGGTCGGTACTATGGTTCGCTTAAACAACTATCATGAAAACTAGACTACCGCTCTTACTTCTACTCGCAACTGTCGCCGGCTGTAGCCTGCTTTTTGGCCCGACCGCTACAGTCAAAAAATTTATGTCTGCGGCGCAAAAGGGTGACGCTGCCACTATGACTCAGCTATTTTCCCAAAAAGGCATTGAGAAACTGGGTCTCGATCGCATCAAGCAAAACAATGAACAATTTGCGCAGCTATGCAAGAAACAGGCTGAGGCCAACGGAGCTTACATCGTCGATACCGCAAATGAAAAAACTAGTGGCGATACGTCGCGAGTCTCCATTATCTACCACGACAAATCGCGCAACGATTCGATCAGGCTAGTCTTTGATTTGAGCAAGGAAGGCGGTTCCTGGAAGATTGATGACATTGGCGGCAGCGAGAAGGAAGAAACCAGCGGTAGCGAACCCACAAGTTCGAGTAGTCCATTCGAGATTCCATCGCCCCCGCCTGCAACTGAAGAGACTACTAATCCTCCCGGTACGATTTCGGGTGGTGTGCTGAATGCGAAGGCCACAAGTTTGCCGCAGCCGACCTACCCTCCCATCGCGCGCTCTGCAAAAGCAAGCGGCACTGTTACCGTACAAGTCACAGTGGATGAAAAGGGCAACGTCGTCTCAGCAACTGCGGTCAGCGGCCATCCGCTGTTGCGCGCCGCCGCGGTTGCCGCTGCGCGCCGGGCGCAGTTCTCTCCCACAAAGTTATCAGGACAGCCGGTCAAGGTTAACGGCATCATCACCTACAATTTCGTGGCCGAATGACTGCACAAGCGCAATTAGTCCGGTTACTGCAAATGGCCTACTCGGCGGAACTCGCGGCCGCGTATGCATACCGTGGCCATTGGAATTCCGTTTCTGATAAAGACGAGCGCGAACGAATCCATCAGATCGAAGACGAGGAACTACACCATCGACGTCTCGTCGGCGACATGTTGGCGAAACTAAATGCTGGTCCAAAAAGAAGCAGGGAGTTGCGCGCGTCTCTTATCGGTAAAACTCTTGGTTATCTTTGCCATGTCACTGGATGGCTCGCGCCAATGTATGGCGCCGGTCGATTGGAAAGCCGAAACATACGCGAATACGAAACCGCCGCCCGCTACGCACGTTCCGCCAATCATGAACAGTTTGTTGATTGCCTGTTAACGATGGCCGAGGTGGAATGGGAACATGAAAAATATTTTCGTTCGCGCGTTTTGGTCCATCGTTTTGCTGCATTCGTGCCGCTTTGGCCGGCACCTCTGCCAAAAGAATCCATTCGCGCATCCTTTGCCAATTCAATGCCTGAAACTGACGGCATCGAACGGGTGGAAGCACCGCTACGGCCCGTGATAATATCCCAGCACACGAGTAATCCCGCTGACAGGTATCCGAGGTTTCGCCATGCAATACATCACGAATCAGGAACATCGTCCCCTCGATAGCCGGTCTGACCTCTTCGCAGACTAACCGTTCTTCTTTTCAAAATGTCGTCTTCCTGACGGTCGTCCCGTCAGAAACACCTTGTTGTCTTTTGAGTGACCGTTTTCGAGCGAAGGAGAAATGACATGTCGACTATTGCAATGGCGCCGCCTAAGCGACCCGAGATCAAAACCGCTTTGCCCGGACCGAAGGGCAAGGAAATCATAGCTGCCGATTCAAAATTCGTTACGCCTTCCTACCCGCGGCCGTCGTTCAAACTGGTTGCTGAGCGCGGCGAAGGCATGTGGGTTGAGGACGTAGATGGAAACATTTTTCTCGACTGCAATGCAGGCGTCGCTGTTTGCTCGACCGGTCACTGTCATCCGGAAGTTGTGCGCGCCATCCAGGAGCAGGCGGCGCAACTGATACACATGTGCGGCACCGATTACTACTATCGTCACATGCCGACGCTGGCGCAGAAACTTGATGAGATTGTTCCGGTTCCTTCGCCGACGAAAACTCATTTTGCGAATAGCGGCACCGAGGCGGTGGAGACGGCCTTGAAAGTTGCGATGCATGCAACGGGCCGCGAAAAGTTCATTGCCTTCTTCAACAGTTTTCATGGCCGCACTTTAGGTTCGCTGTCGCTTACGTCGTCACGCGCGGCGCAGCGGCGCGGTTTCAAACGACAAGCGCTCGATGTCGTTCACGTCCCTTACCCGAATGAGTTTCGCAATCCCTTCAGTGCAGCTGAATGCGGTGATGGCGGCGCCGGCGAAGGAGCGCTCAACTGGATCACCGAACGGCTGTTCAAAACAACCACGCCGCCGGAAGAAGTTGCCGCGATCGTCGTCGAAGCAGTTCAGGGTGAAGGCGGGTATGTGCCCGCTCCGAAACATTTTCTGAAGGGCTTGCGTCGCATTTGCGACGAACACGGCATTTTGCTGGTCGTTGATGAAGTGCAGTCCGGTATGGGCCGCACCGGAAAAATGTTCGCCAGCGAACATTATGATGTGCAACCCGACATCGTCTGCATCGCCAAGGGCATCGGGTCAGGTTTGCCGATTGGAGCTTGCGTTGCGCGTGCCGACCTGATGGATTGGAAGCCCGGCGCGCACGCCTCAACCTTTGGCGGAAACCCAGTTTGCATAGCGTCGGCTCTGAAAACGATCGAGTTACTTCAAAACGGTCTGGTCGAAAACAGCGCGAAGATGGGTGCGTACTTAAAGCAAGGGCTTGAGCGCCTTAAGAGCAAGTACGATTGCATCGGCGACGTTCGCGGTTTGGGACTGATGATAGGCGTAGAGTTCGTTACCGATCGCACCGGCAACAAGCCGGATGCGGACATGCGGGATCGAGTTGAAGTGGCGTGTTTCGAGCGCGGTTTGATCTTGCTCGGCGCGGGCGCCAATTCAATACGTTGGTCGCCGCCATTGATTATCACTAAAGAAAATATTGACGTGGCGCTTGAGATATTCGACGAAGCGGTAAGTTCTTGCGTGCGCTAGAACGCCAGCATGATTCATATCCGCGGCCTGAAGCTGTCGCTACCCATCGGCTACGGCTGACGGTAACTGACTGCTTTGCGGAAATTGATCCCTTCTATTCAAACGCCTGTGGTCGGTAGGCCGTAATCGCGATTCGAAATCGAGAGCGCCGTTTCAATCTGCGCCAGATGGTGGTCGTTGTGATCTGCGACCTTGTCGAATTCGTCTCGCAGCGTGCGAACGCCTGTTTCGCTGTGAATAAATTCTAGATCGCCGCTCCTCTCATAATGTTGAACAGCCAGATGAATGATTCCTGCACGAGTCGCTTCGTAGATTCGCCGCGATAGATCTAGCGGCGTCTGCGAATAATCTAATCCCGTCGCCCACGCATCTTGATCGAATGCCCAGAGCACCTGGCGACGCTCGCTGATCGTACGTTTGATTCGATCAGCCAACACTGTTTCGGCATCCGCGAGATGATGCATCAGGAATCGAACGGACCACTTGCCCGGCGCGTACGTGCGAGCTAAATCATTGTCGCCGAGCGCGAAATATTTGAGCGTCCGATCTCGCGTCTCGTTGAGTCTGGTAATGATGTCCATCGCAGGGCCTGATTATCTGATTTCCATTGCCAATTGCCGATACATAACCGCTCGCGACAGCCCGATGCTACGGTCAGCGATAACGATTCAAGCCTGTGGCACCTTAGCGCAAATAAAGATCTTTTGCGCTGGCGCTAGCATCCGCTCGCTATGCGAGCGGTTCTTCATCGCCGCGCGTTCGCAACCAATCGACTGTCGAATGCCGCCAAGATTCTGCTGCCTGCAAAGTCTCACAGCGCGCTAATCGTGACGTAATACCCGTCGGGATCTCGCACCGAGAATTCCATAGTCCCAGTGCTCGGGTTTAGATTGGGTTCCTCGTCGAGGCGCGCGACCAAGCCGCGCGCTCTTTGTAACGCCGGGTCGAAATCATCGACGCGCAAAAACAAAAGCAGGCCGTTGCCGGGCTGCCCGTGATCCGCGCTCGTCAAAGTTGGATGGTCATGCTCACCCCACGCGTGCAGGCACAGCAGGACAGTTCCGTCCGAGTCCACGATTTGTCCGAAGTAGTCATGCGCAGGAGCGGTCAGGGGCAAGCCCAGAAGCGACTGGTACCACTTACAACTGGCTGCGACATCCGCAACCCCGATAATGGTCCAAGTGCGCCTCACCGGCTCATCCTTGATTTAACGCTAAAGCGCGGCGCCACAGGAGCGTTGCATCGTCTGCCAACTCGACGTTGACCTCCCAGATGACACGCGCACCTCTCAACAACACTAGTGAGCTATTGGGGCGAGCCGCTAAGGGCACTCGCCGCGACAATTGTAGTTGAACTCGAACGTCCAATACATCGATACCGCGGCACCATCTTTCCTGGCAGGCGTAAACTTTGTATGCTCAACTGCCTTAGCCGCCTTTTCGCTGAACTTTGCGCAAACCCCAGGTTCAATCACGCTAACGTTCGTTACTTTCGCCGACTTCCTTAACACCGCGCCGATCCTGACCGTCCCCGCTCCCTTACATCCTGTCGGCGAGGGCGCGTTACGTTCCCAGCGCACTTTGTCTAATACGGCCTTTTTATCAACCTGACTACTTGAGTAAATTTTGTCAGCAATGACATCACTGGATTTATCCTGGCCGATCGCCGCAGTCAAAAAAACTACGGCGATGACCGTGAGCGCGCTAAACGATAGAATTAACGAAGCCGGCCTTGGCATGTTGTTACCCACAAAAAGTCTTATTTAAACAGAATGATTATAGATGCACGCGGCAAATATTCAGTAGCCCTGCTAACTGATGCGCCGCTTCATATCTTTGTATGCCGTCTTGATCAAATTCGTAAGCGCCGCCGCATCGATTTCACTTTCCGGCCTCAGCTTTACATGGCGCATGAACTTACCGGTGCCCTCAAGCAACCCGTTCGGATCATCCAGTTGTGCGCCGCGAAAGAACCCGACGTTCACGTGGCTTGTAAACGCATTGACATAGCCGAATGCCGCGTCGCCTAAGCATGCCGTCGGATGGCCGTCGTGCAACAACTCGCGCACGTCGTCGCCGCAGTCACGCATGATCGCAAACCAGCGCTGCGCGATCGTCCCTAATTCACCACGATGCTCGCGCATCCAGTTCTCGATAGCCGGATCCCGCTTAATAGAAGTCGGAAATCGCAGAAGTTGTTCCATCAGCTTCATAAATTAGGGATTTCAAATCCGCAATCCGAAATTCTTAGGCGGTCTTGTTCTTCTCATCCCAAAGCATCGGCTGCCACAGCTCAACCTTATTCCCGTCAGGATCCATGATCCAGGCGAACTTCCCGTTCTCATGTGATTCCGGGCCGCTGACGATTTCAATGCCGTCAGCGCGCAATTGCGCAATCATTTCGTCGAGATTGTCGACGCGATAGTTGATCATAAAAGCCGAGTCGCTGGGGCTAAACCACTTGCTGTCTTTTCCGGCAACGTTCCAGACCGTGAGCCCCTTGTCGTCGGCTTTGTCATCGGGCCATCTGAGAATCGCCCCGCCCCAGCTTTCCAGCGGCACACCCAAGTGTTTCTGATACCAGGCCGCCAGGGCTGCATTGTCGTTGGTACTTTTGAAAAACACTCCACCAATCCCTGTAACTCTCGCCATCATTGCCTCCATTGTGATTGATTGATAAGGCCGCAGTCTCTGCATAGCCAGACAGCGGCGACATGCGCAATCTCAAATTCAAAACGCAACCAGTGGATCAAGTAAACACGATGTTGCGTATGATTTTCCAATCGCCACCGGCCTGACGCTGCCAGACCGTCAGATAGCGGCCGCCTCGCGTCGAAAGCTTGCCTGCTTTAGTCGTTCCGACTTCGCCATAACCCGATTCATAAGCGAGATCGCCATCGACAACGAGCTTCTTCGAATCAATTCTTGTCGAAGTCGCGAACCCGGCGCGTTCAAACCCTGCGCGGTACATCGCTTCGATTCTAGCTCGCCCTTGAATACACGTCCCGTCGACTAGGACGAACACCGCATCGTCTGCATAGGGCGCGGCAATCGCTGCAGCGTCGCCGGTTTTCATCGCCGCCGCCCATTCAGAGTTGGCTTTGCGAATCGCTCTGACCAGCTTTGGATCCACCGAACGGGCAAACGCTGAAGTCGCGAAAGCAAATAGCAGAACCACCACCGCTATTAAGAAAAAAGACTTGTTGGTCATGATCATGTTTACCCGCGTAGACTCTAAGATTTAAGCCCCAAGACGCCTGGCACGGCGAACTTCAGATCTTTGCAGGGCCTGCCTGCGGCCACCGGATCAAATAGTAAGGATAACCATCAAGGACGCCGTGCTTTTCCAGAATTCCTCCGAGCTTGGCGATTTCCTCAAACAACTCGGCACCTTTTGAGGAGTCCTGAATAATGTATTGCGGCTCACCACGATCGAAAACAAAGCGGTAAGCCAGAGCGCGAGTCGCCGGGTCCGTCCACGCGGATTTATACCCGGGTTTCCCGTAGTAATAAAACAAAGTTCCGCTTAAGGCCTCGCTCCAGACCCAGGCTCTTTGGTCAGCTAACTCCGCCGGTAACACGAGGTCAGTATATATTTCTTCCGCAGCTGCATCAGGCACGGAACGTGAAGACCAAGCGCGTTCCAGTGCGACAAGCGCGGGCAACAGAGCAAGAGCTAAACAACACCAGCGCAGCCAATGACGCCTGGGACGCGCATCAGATGCATCGCTTGATTGGATTTCAGTAGTACAAGCAGCGACGCCAATAAACAGCGCCGCGCCGAACGTCGATGGGATTAGATAATAAGATGTGAAGATGACATGTGTCACAAAGTATGCGGTTGGAACAATCCAAAGAGTAACCGTCGCCAAAACAATGCGCTTCAAGCGCAATCGATACCGGGCTGATAGTGCCCGTCTTAAGATAATTAGACCGACCAGTCCAGCGAGCAAAATGTACAAACCCACAGCGTGTTCGCCGCCGCGCTCGTTTCCAAAATAAAAATTAAGATTAGACTTCAGTAAATTGACGTCCAGACTGGGATATGAAGTATCTCCACCTCCATACGTCGGCAGGTACCACGACCCGGTAACGTGATGTTGATGCAGTAGTAGCGGAACTATTCCAGTACAGAACACACCCAGAGCGAAAGCGATCACGTCGTCTTTAAGACGCGGCAAGCGACGCCTGGGCCAGATGAGTACCAGGCAGCCGGGAATCAATAGAACCACCGGCACGCGAATCAAAATCGCGAAACCGAGCAACAGTCCGGAACACAACGAGGCGCCCCATGCTAGTCGCGGTTTTTCCGCGGCCGTCAAAACTGACGAGATGAATAGGAAGACCAGCGCCAGCAGAAGGAGCGGGAGCATGGCATTTATCGAGAAACTCGTATTGCGGATTGCACCAAGCATGTCCAGACCCAGGTCAATTGCAAGCGCGACAAATCCCGCAGAGATCCACGCGTGTTTGATACCGACAAAGACCAAAGCGAGCCCGCCCGTGATGACAAAACACAAGAGAACGATTCGATTCAAGCCGTGGAGTGAGCGCTTCTCGGGAAACAGCGCCAGCATTAGTCCAGTGCCGGGCGGGTATTGCACGCCGACGTGATCTGCCTTCGGGAAATACCGGGCCCCAAGTGGCGCGACGATCTCGCGCCAATTT
>DATENN010000357.1:0-6948 GCA_035275045.1 Pyrinomonadaceae bacterium | reverse complement strand
ATTCTTCGGGGACCGGCGGCCGGATTGCGCTAATACTGAAGAACTTATGCCGCTCCCAATCAAGAGGGCAATGGCAAGGCGCAGGGTTTGTCGGCGTCCGGAAGTCAACGAGTGCCTCCGTTTCGTTAAGTAGTGCGTGGTCGTTTAGAAGCTAAAGCTCGAAAATGGGTTGCGCGTCACACCATCAATGTTGACCTACGCGTCCCGAGCTGTGGCGCGGATCCCTCTACCCAGCGAGGGCGCGAATTGCTTCGCGTGCATAGTAAGTAAGAATAATGTCCGCGCCGGCGCGCTTGATGCTTGTCAGTGTTTCCATCATCACGCGTTGCTCGTCGACCCAGCCGTTTTTTGCTGCGGCCTTTATCAACGCATATTCCCCAGAGACATGATAGGCGGCGAGCGGCACGTCAAATTCTTCACGCAATGTCTTCAACACATCGAGATAAATCGTGGCGGGCTTGACCATGAGGATATCAGCGCCTTCGACGTAATCAAGTTCGGCTTCATGCAGGGCCTCGCGCGCGTTCGGAGCATCCATTTGATAGGCGCGACGATCGCCGAACGCAGGGGCGCTGTCCGCAGCCTCGCGAAATGGTCCATACAAAGCTGACGCGTACTTAACTGCGTAGGCCATGATTGGAGTCTGATCAAAACCCGCGTCATCGAGAGCTTCGCGAATCGCGCCGACTTGTCCGTCCATCATGGCGGAAGGGGCAACCAGGTCCGCGCCGGCAGCCGCCTGGCTCACGGCTGTTTGGGCCAGCAACTCCAGCGACTCATCGTTTATCACCTCGCCGTCGCGAACCACGCCGCAATGTCCATGGGAAGTGTATTCGCAGAGACAAGTGTCAGCCATGACAACCAGATCGGGCGCCGATGTTTTTACCGCACGAATTGATTGTTGCACTACGCCGTCTTCCGCGTAAGCGCCGGTGGCCGTTTCATCTTTTGATTCGGGCAGACCGAAAAGGATAATTCCCTTGACACCGCTGTCGAATGCTGCCGAAGCTTCATTCGCAATTTCATCAACGGAAAGATTGAAGACGCCCGGCATCGATTGAATTTCTTTCCGCACGTTTGTGCCGGCGCAGGCAAACAGCGGCAGAATGAAGTCTTCGCGACTTAGCCGCGTTTCGCGCACGAGGGAACGCAACGCTTCAGTCTTTCGAAGTCGACGGGGACGATGAGTTAGATCCATAAAAAGTTTCAAGTTTCAAGATAAACCTTCCAAGTTTCGCGTTTCGAGTTCGAAATCGTCAAATTTACGGTTAACACCTTGCGGTGAAAACCGTTCTCTTAAGAAGTCTGACAGTTGAGCACTGGCCCGAAACTCGAAACCCGAAACCCGAAACTTCGGCTCTACCAGCGATGATAGGCCGGGTGGCCAGGCTTAACCGCGACGAACATGCCGTGACAGGTAGCAGTCACTTTGTCATGGGCGATCAATTCGCCTTCAACCGTTGCGCGATCGTCGCCGGATTCTATGATGCGCGCGACTAAACGTATCGGTTGATCAGTCGGCGTTGGTCGTTTCAACGTAATCTTGTAATCGGCAGTCACCGTGCACGGCGGATGATCCATACCATTTCGCTTCATCAAATGATAAGCCGCCGTCCAATTGCAATGACAATCGAGCAAGGTACCGATGATGCCGCCGCTGAGCATTCCCGGAAATGCTTCCTGATAAGTTTCCGCTTGAAATTCGGCGATAACTTCATCGCCTTCGGGAAAGCTGCGGATGTGTAGACCCTTTTCGTTGGCTGGCCCACAACCAAAACACTTTAAACCAGGTGCGTAAGTTTCCTGAATGCTCTTCATGGTTTCGTGTTTCGAGTTTCGAGTTTTGCGATATCTTGTATTCCTAGTTTCGCTTCGTAATTTACGACTAATCGGATAACGAGCGTCAACTCGAAACTCGAAACCCGAAACTCGAAACTTTTCTCAGTCGTTCCCGCAGCTTGAATCGTTGAATCTTTCCGGTCGCAGTGTAGGGCAAGTCATCGACAAATACATATCGCCGCGGCTGTTTGAAACGGGGCAGATGCGCGCGGGCGAGCTGACGCAGCCGTGACTCAAGACCGGAATTGTCGCCGTTAACATCTTGCGGAACGACAAACGCGCAAGCGCACGGCAAATTGTTCTCATCAAAGTCCGCCACGACGGCCGCACGATTGACACCTGCTTCTTTTATCAGCACGCCCTCGACTTCGACGGGCGAAACCCATTGGCCGCTCGACTTGAAGCAATCGTCGCTGCGACCCATGTGGAACCAGTAACCGTCGGCATCTTGTCGATACAGATCACCGGTCCGTACCCAACCATCGACGAACGTCGCGGCGGTAGTTTCCGGCTTTTGCCAGTAGCCAAGCGCGGCACTCGCTCCTTTAACCCAAAGATTTCCTTCTTCACCTGCTGGTGAGGGCCCGCCTTCCTGGTCCAATAATCGCGCTTCGTAACCATCAACCAATTTTCCACTACTGCCGTAGCGTATTTCACCCTCGTAGTTCGACATCCACATGTGAAACATCTCGGTCGACCCGATCCCGTCGAGCACTTCGACTCCAAAGCTATGCTCGACCTCTTCACCCAACGCCGCGGGCAACGCTTCACCTGCCGAAACGCAAAGCCGCAAACTTGAGAAATCAATAGCCGCGACATCACGATGATGGTCCAACAACAAGCGATAGATGACCGGCACGCCAAAGAAAATTGTCGGCTTATAGGTGGCGAAGATCTCGGCGATGATTTCAGCGTTCGGTTTTTCGCGACACAAAATTGTGGTACAGCCGTTAAGCAATGGGAAGGTGAATGCGTTGCCAAAGCCGTACGAAAATGGCAAACGCGACGACGAGAACATGCGATCACCGGGGCGAGGTTTCAGCACCTGCCGGCAATATGTTTCGTTGGTGTAGAACGCGTCTGCCTCGCGATGCACCGCGCCTTTAGGTTCGCCAGTGCTGCCGGAGGTGTAAAAAATAAATGCCGGCGCGTCTGGACCAGGCGATGAGGTCGATAGAGAAGCGGAGTTCATACCGACAACGAGTTCCTCCAACGAAACCACTCGCATATATATTTTTCCACCCGATGCCTGTGTTACGGTTTTGGTTTCTTCATCGCGCTTCACGACGACCAGCGTGCTCAAAGCAGGCACACTTTCGTCGTCGAGAAATGCCTGCATCAGCTCTTGCTCAACTACGGCGATCTGCGCGCCGCAATCGTTCAGAATTGCTTTTTGTTCATCGATGCGTAACGCCATATTCACCGGAACAGCAATGGCTCCCAGCGAACAAATAGCCAAAAAAGTCGACACAAACTCAGGCGAGTCGTGCATCAACAACGCCACGCGATCACCTCTGGAAACATGCAGCCGATTTAATCCGGCGTTGACTTGAATGGTTTTCTCTCGGAGTTCGGCGTAAGTAATCGTTCGATCCTCAAACAGAATCGCGGTCAGGTCGCGAGTCGCAGGGTCGAAGATTGCGTCGAATAGGTCCATGGAACTGGGCGGGAAGCAGGGAATTATAGACGTAAACAAACCAGGGACGAAAAGTTGGTGAGCGCGAGTCCCCGACTCGCGATTTGTGAGACCTCGTCGATATTAAATAAAAAAAGGCCGGAAGCATTCGCTCCCGGCCTTTGAAATTTTACTCCAAACGCCTAGCTCTTTGTTCCGGCCAACTTCGCCGACTGGCGGCGAACAAACGCGAGATTCACGGCCGGCAGCGAATTGAACTGCGCCGCCTTGTTGAAATTATCGCGCGCTTTCGCGCGATCGCCCTTGCCTGCATAAGCTTGGCCAAGCCGATAAAGATTCTGCGGATTTTGTAGGTTCGATTGTTCGAGCTCACTCACCGCCTTGTTGTAATCCTTTTCCGCGAGCGCGATTGAACCGGCCAGCTCATGCGCCAACATCATTTGAATCGGATTGTTCGAGGCTTCGGCTAGTTTCCAAAACTCCTGTGACTCCGCTTTTGCAGTAGCTACATCTTTTTTGCCCAGCGCCACACGAGTGCGATTGTAATGATCGAACCGCCGCGTGTTTGCTTTGATTTGATCGGACAAACTCGAATCTTCTGTCATCTTTAAAGCACGCGCATAGCTGTCCATTGCTTCGTCATAGCGTCCCATCTCGAGCAGGATATTTCCTTTAAGTTGCAGGTCGCCGGCCATTGCCGGAACGTCGTTCGTCTTCTGGCCCAGCGCGTACTGGTTATCAACTTCAGCCAAAGCCTTGTCCATTTGACCGGCATCAACGTACACGACGGTTTTACCGAACATCGCCGTGCGACGTTCGCCATCGCTTCTTGCTTTGCCCATTATTTTGTCGAGTTCGGCGATGGCTGGGGCAGTTTTTCCCTGGTACATCAATGCCGCAGCGATGCCGAAATGTGAATTGATAAAATTTGGTTCGACGTCCAACGCCTTGCGATATTGAACAACCGATTCATCGAAACGGCCCATTTTCAGCAACAACTCGGCGTACGAGTCGTACGGATTCGGATCCTTCGGAATCAATTGAATGTATTTTTTGAACGCCTGTTCCGAATCCCGATAATTCTCGTTCTGGCGATACGCGTAGCCGAGAATATTGAATGCCGTCGAGTAGTTGGGATTCAACTCCGTCGCCTTGCGATAGTGTTCGATCGCGTTGACGTAGTCTTGCTGGCCAAAATAATAGCCGCCCAGGTTAAACTGCGCGCGCTCATCGTTCGGGTACTGCGCCACCAACTGGTCCAGATATTCTTTTTGTTTTGTTACATTGCCGTTGGCGCCTGCCTCCGCAGCCAGGATCAAAAGACGTTCACCGGCCGACGCCTTGTCTGAAAGTGCCACTGCCTTTTTCAGATGTTCAAAAAACTCGCGCGCCGTGGGACTCGAGGTTGCGCGGTTCAGTTCAGCTAGCGCAAAGCTTGAATCCAGCGCGATCGCCTTGTCGTAATGTTGTATCGAGTCCTGAATTAGAAGCTTCTCCGCCAGGTCGCGGCCCATCAGGTATTCTTTCTTCGCTTCTTCTGATGAAGAAGTAACCGGAATCTTGTCTTCTTCCGCGGCCTTTGAGTTTGCAGTTGTATAACTCGTCTGTGCCGCAATTAAGGAGGTCATGGTTAAGAGCAGGGAAAGAGCAACGAAGAATTTCTTTAACATCGTGGTTCACCTCAGATTAAGATTTGATCAAAACAGCGCTTATTGCGCACATAGCGAGGCTGCAAAAACCTGAATGGCCGCGGAGAATACTTGAATCCAGACCCTTAGCAAACGGTCTGGTGACGAATGGGACTAGCGAGGTTGTTTTAGGGCCTGAAATACGAACGAACGGCGAAAAGTCCGAAAAAAGTTCCAGCCGGGTGCTTTGTCGCGGCAACATTAAGCCACGAAAATTATTTCGCGTCGACCTTTCTACCCGCATTCAAGTTGTCGAAATTCAAAATCGTATTGAACACGAGGAAATAGCTGCCTTTCGTTTGACCGCGCCAGAACGGATTGGTCGAGAAGAGCACCACATGGCCGCGACCCAACGGTGAGTCAATTACCGCTGCGTGCTGGGCGATCTCATCGCCGCCGTCGAGCAATCCGGAAACAAACAGTTCATTGTTGTCTCCATAGCGCAGGATCACGCGGGGACGTTGGTCCGGCGGGATCAAACCGATTGCGTTGCGACGTTGCTGATCGGTCAACGGCAATGCTTCCCAGATTTCTGCTTTAGGTGATTCGGGAATCTCAACCGGAGGCCGGCCCTGCACCGTGTCGGGATCGTCAGGCGTGCCGCGACCCGTTACCCGTTGTGAGCGTGACCCACCACGACCGCGACCCGCAAGGTTGCTCAGATTAAAGATCGGACCATTGAACGAATACATCGAAAGCGAATCGCCATAGCCATAGGCGATCGGACTGGTCGGATCGACAGTCCTCAGCTTCAGAATGTCGCCGATGGCGCGCAACCGGTTCGCAGCCGCGATTGATACGCCGGGCGTGAAATTGTTTTTCACCGCAATCTCAGAGGTGTCCATCACCGTCAGAAACACGCCGCCGGCTTGCACAAATTTTTGCAAGTTTTGTAAACCTGACCAGCCGAGGCCCGGTCGCGTGTCATCAGTCGAATCTATTTTTCCGAGGTTTGGAGTAAGCGAGGTTGTTTTCCATGGCAAAGGGTTGCCATACATTGGCAAGCCATTGATGATAATTCGCTCGTCTTCGCCAACGGGCGCAAAAATGATCACGTCGTACTTCGCGTGCAAATCCGGATCTTTTGCGGCGTCCTGCGTACTGATATAAGAGAAGGGCACCTGCAATTTGTCGAAAGCGAGGCGCCACCAGCCTTCGTTCTGCGTGTCGACCCAGGTATGCATCAAGGCGACGCGTGCAGTTTTCACAGGATGGGTCTTGACGTCCGGCGCGTCGGCAACTGCATAAGCGCGAATACCCAGCTCACCGGCTACGCGTTCGAGTTCGTCACGCGAAATCTTTCGAATGATGAATGAGCCGCGATTGAATTTTTGTCCGGCCGCTTCAAATGGTTCTTCGGCGGCGTCAAACGTCGCATCTTTCAAACGAAAGCGCAGCGTGACCAGCGCGTTGTCGGCATTGTGGTTGACGAGGAAGACTGCCCCAGTTCCCGCGACACTTGCGGGAGCCCTCACCTCGCCGCTAACGCGCTCCATTGGCGTATCAAGAACTTTGGTGTCGAGCACGCGCACGACTTGAACATTGGCGAGCTCTCCCATGGTCCATGCGGTGTCATCGTAAATTTGGTTTTGCGGATCGTTTGGCGCCCAGTACTGATAATCGAGCAACGCGTCAGCGATGCGGCTGTACGGTTGGTCCATGCGCACGATGTAACTACCCGCTGGAACCGTTCGCGTTGCGGATGGACTGGCGGCGGCGGGGGAAGCAGTCGCGGAAGGCGATGCGACCGGGGACGGTGAGGCAGCCGCTGCAACCGGCGGCGAG
>DATENN010000356.1:0-7894 GCA_035275045.1 Pyrinomonadaceae bacterium | reverse complement strand
TCGATTCTTATGCGACGATAATCGCCGTTACGATTTTTGTTGGTGGAGGAATAAGCGATCAAATATTGCGTGCGCAATTCCTGCTCAATGTCCTTGAACACCGAAGTTAAGTCGACGTCCTTCTTGGGAAAAAACGCGCGGCCACCGGTACGCTGAGCCAGATTCTTCAACTCATTCCGATCGACTCCCTCGTACTTACTGTCACCGATGCCAATCGCATAGATCACTGTTTCCGCGGCGAGCGCAGTATTAATTGCCTCGTTTTGCGATATACGACTGGTCGTGTCGCGGCCGTCGGTAAGCAAAATGATGGCGCGACGACGCTGGACCGCACTCTTGGCCAGCACTTCGTTCGCAGTCAATGCGATCGCTTCCCAAATCGCGGTGCTGCCTTCCTGTGGCGGACGTTTCATGCCTGGACCTGAAGTGATTCCAGTCAGCGGCCGGCCGGAACCGAGGTACGACGGCATGGCGACCTCTACACGTTCCAAAGCGCGATAGATTGCGAAAACGTCGCGCGTCAAACCCTGCTCGACAAATGTGTCGCCGGTGAATGGCAAGATGGCCGCCTGATCTTTTTTGGATTGAATGATGGCTTCAATGAAGGCTCGCGCGGCGCGCTTTTCTTCAGGCAGAGTTCGCTCCTCGGAGGCGCTGATATCGATTAAGAAAGCAAGTGAAAGCGGCCGATCAGTCTCGCGCTGAAAAGTGGTGATCTGTTGCGGAACCCCGTCTTCCAGAACGCGAATGTCGGACTGTCGCAGCGTGGTAATAAAGCGATTGATCTTATCGCTCGCTGTGAACGGCAAGTTTGTTACGTCGGTTTCGACGCGGACGACATCGTCGGCATCTTGTGGATTCTGCGAATAACTGATTGCGGTGAAAAGCAGTGACAACACAAGGAGCAGAATTGACTTGAAACTCATTACGAACTCGTGATGTAACGACGCAAACCAAAGTTTGCGCCATAATCCGCAAACTAATAGTGCGTTAACACACTTACATTATTTGATTGCCTTAATGCTTGCCGGCTTCGCGAAAAGCGAATCGGGGATTGGTTGATTGTAAACCACAGATTCGTACGCCACTCGGCTGACCTGCACGCCATTGATGTAATGGTCGATTACCCACGGCGCAGTGACACCAGAGATGCTTATCGGTTTGGCCAGCCGATCTTCTTCGGTTATCTCTTCAGTCTCGTCCGTGTCAGCCTTTTTCCGCGTGCGTTTGTAAATGATCTTCGCCGGCAAACCATCCTTTGCCCCGAACTCATATTCGATCCAAAACCCATCTTTATAAGTTAAGCGGACGGTTTCGTTTCGCTTGCCCACACCGGCTTCACGACGTCCGGCATAAGACAGCGTTGCGCCTTCGTTGCGCCACCAGCCGTGCAGCAGGTTTTCGAGACTGGTGCGCATCGCTCTTTTAAAGTCAGCAATCTGCGGCGCTTTCATATCGCTGAGAGCCTTGTTCGCGCCGTCAAATACCCAACCCGTTTCACCGTTGTTTGTTTGAATTGAGCGAATACCGCTGCTGCTGAACTCGGTCCGTTCGCGATCAGGATACGCAATGTAGTCAATAAAGCGCGCCGGCAGTTGTGACATGCCGTCAACGAAGCTCGTAAAGAAACCGCGGCCCACCGCCGTCTTCGCGTTTAAGTAGGCGCTGCCGCCGAGAACTTCCACGGCGTGATTAACAATTGCCTCAGCCTTAGCATCCGGCGACTGTTGTGGAGATTGCGCGAACGCGCTGGAGGAGAACACGAGAAACAGTAAAACAAGAGCGAGGGTTCGGTAATTCATAATGATGAAGATACGTTAAAACACAAAGACAAACCAAAAGGGCTTCAACATTTCAAGGTTTGAAGCCCTCTCTTGTGCCACAGACTTCCGGCTTTTTGCTTGTTACACAGACTGAAGGCTGTGCTAGTTCAATTGAGATTCGCGTTTGTTCCGGCAACAGCCTTAACGATAACCTCGCCGTTCTCAACATCGACCACGAAATTAGTTGCCGTCTTCCACATGGCAGTCAGCGGCAGTTTTACTTTCTCGTCGATATGCCGCTTGAGAAAGCGCGCGCCATACGCCGAATTGAAACCTTTCTCGGTTAACAGGTTCAAGGCTTCCGTCGACACCGAGACTTCCTTACCTTGCCGCTGCATTTGCCGTTGCAGTTTCGTCAGATACAAGTCGGCGATTTGGCGGACTTCATCCATGGTTAACGGCGCAAAGACGATGATTTCATCGATGCGGTTGCGGAACTCCGGCGAGAAGCGCTGCTCAGCGGCTTTCATCACTTCGTTCTTCACGATGCGAAAGTCGCTGGCCGTCTTTGTTCCAAAGCCGAGCGGTTTCTCGAACTTCTTGAAACTATCGGAACCCAGGTTTGACGTCATGATGACAATCGCGTCGGAAAGGTAAACTTTCTTGCCGCGTCCGTCGGTCAACCAGCCCTCGTCAAAGGCCTGCAGAAACAGGTTCATCAGATAAGGCGACGCTTTTTCCACTTCGTCGAGCAACAAGACGGTATAAGGGTTCTCACGCAACTGTTCCGTTAAGATGCCACCGCGTTCCGAACCAACGATGCCGCGCGGCATGCCAATCAGTTTTTCGATGCTCACCGTACCGTCGCTGTACTCTGACATGTCGATGCGCACCATCTTTTCTTCATCGCCGAACATGAATTGCGCGACTGCTTTCGCTAATTCAGTTTTGCCGACTCCGGTTGGACCAAGAAACAACAACACGCCGTCGGGTTTATAGTGCGACTCTTTGAGTGGGCCTTTATTTAAGCGCAGCCGTTGGGCCACGGCCTTAATTGCGGCCTTCTGGCCAATGACGCGTTGGGCGAGCATTGCTTCGGTCATCGAAAAACGCTCGCTGGTGTCGCGAAAGATCATGTCACGAGGAATTCTGGATTCCTGAGAAATGACATCGATGACATGCTCTGGTTTTACGACCATAGTCTGCGGCTCGTTGATCTCGACTTTAACCGCGGCCGTATCGAGCCAGCCGATCGCTTTGTCCGGCAGGTGCAGATTGCGTATGTATTTCGGCGCCATCTCGAGCGCAGTGTTGATGGCGTCATCTGAGATCTTAACGGAATAGTTTTTCTCTAAGCGGGGACGCAGGCCCAATAGAATTTCACGTGTTTCGCTTATCGATGGTTCGGTGACTTTGACGAGCCGGAATCGTCGCGCCAGGGCTTCGTCTTCGCCGATGTATTCCTTGTATTCGGTCAGTGTAGTTGCGCCGATGATGCGCATTTCGCCGCGGGCGAGAGCGGACTTGAACATGTTCGCCGCATCCGAAGACGTGCCGAGAGCGGCGCCCGCGCCGATGATGGTATGCGCTTCGTCGATGAACAAGATCAGGTTATCGCGTTCTTTAACTTCGTCAATGATTCCCTTGATGCGCTCTTCGAACATGCCCCGCAACATGGTGCCGGCGACAAGACCACCCATTTGTAATTGCACCACGTGCGCACCGCGCAATCGCGCCGGCACCTTTTCCGGTTCCAATTCGATCAAGCGCGCCAGTCCCTCGACCACTGCAGTTTTTCCGACGCCGGGTTCGCCAACGAGCATCGGCGAGTTCGCGCGCTCACGGTGACAAAGGATTTCGACTATCTGTTGAATTTCCTGCTCGCGTCCAATCGTTGGCGGAATCTTGTCCGCACGCGCAAGTCGATTGAGTGAAACTCCAAAATGCTTAAGATAAGGCGGCAGCTCAAATTTTTTGCGGTACTGTTCTTCTTCGCGCTCTCGTCTTTGTACCTGAGCTTGTACGTTTTCAGCCACCGCGTCGGGATTCGCTCCCATCGTCCGCAACACTTCCACGAACAAACTGTCCTGTGTTGTTAATGCTGAAAAGATGTCCGTCGCTTCAATTGTCTTGCGGCCCTGCGTCCGGGCTCGCTCCATGGCGCGCTTGAAAAGATCCGTGGTGTCCGGCGAGATGCGAAATCCTTTTCCGACATGTTGCTGGCGACTCGTTGTCAGGCGTTTGTCGATGGCGATCTTCACACTGACAGGGTCAAGCGAAAGCTCGCGCATGGTCGAATTGAACATGTCGGGCTCTTCGTGCATCAACGCGTCCAAAATGTGCTCGACCGCCACGAAGTTCTGATCGCGCTGGCGTGATTCGTTCAGCGCGTATTCCAATATGCGCTGACCGCTATCGCCAAATTTGTCTTTATATGATCCCAGATCAACCATTTTCTAAACCTGAACTTCCCAAATAGAAACCGCGTGCACTATTTCGTAACAGCCGGTTTCCGCTTTTTTTAAGGCTCGAATTGCAAAAACCGCCTGCGACTGGCGGTTAGATGTTTCGAGCATATTCGCCGTTGCGTTTCAATGCAATAAGATTTCGTCGCGGCCCGATGCCTGCAAATCTGCGGCCAACTGCTTCTCGAATGAAACATTAAAAGTTAATGGCACACGCTGAAGCAGTGATCTAAGACCACGGATCAAGCCTGTGCCCCAAAAGTGACTTTAATAATCGTAGTCGTCGCCGCCCGGCATCGGCGGCGCCGCCTTCTTAGGCTCTGGCGCGTCAATAACAGCAGCGTCCGTCGTAAGCATCAGTCCCGCAATCGAGGCGGCGTTCTGTAAAGCTGTGCGCACGACTTTGGTGGGATCGATAATTCCCGCCGCAGCCAGATCCTCATAATTGCCAGTGGCCGCATTAAAGCCCTTGTTGCCCTTTTGTTGTTCCACCATGCCGACGACGACAGCACCGTCGAGTCCTGCATTCTCAGCAATGCGCCGCAGCGGTTCTTCCAGCGCGCGCCGCACCAAACGAATACCCGTTTGTACATCGAGGTCTTCATTAGAAAGATTATCGAGAACTTTTGCCGCTCGTAAGAGTGCGACACCACCGCCAACCACGGTACCTTCCTGCGCGGCAGCTTTGGTTGCGTTCAGCGCGTCCTCAACTCGCATCTTGATTTCTTTCATCGCGGTTTCAGTGTGCGCACCGACCTTTACAACCGCGACGCCGCCGGCCAACTTAGCCAGCCGCTCCTGAAGTTTCTCGCGGTCATAATCAGAAGTTGTTTCTTCAATCTGTTTGCGGATAGTGGCAACGCGGCCCTGAATTGCTTTGCGATCGCCGTTGCCTTCAACGACGGTAGTGTTGTCCTTGTCGACGATGACACGTTTGGCTGCACCCAGATCCGACAACTGCACGTTCTCAAGTTTGATGCCGAGATCTTCCGTGATCACCCGCGCGCCGGTAAGAATCGCAAGGTCTTCAAGGATTGCTTTGCGGCGGTCGCCAAACGCGGGCGCTTTCACGGCACAAACCTTAATTGTTCCGCGCAGTTTGTTAACCACCAGGGTTGCCAGCGCGTCGCCATCAATATCCTCAGCGATAATCAACAGCGGCCGGCCACCACCAGCGGCTTGTTCAAGAACCGGCAGCAGGTCGCGCATTGCCGAAATCTTTTTTTCGTGCAGCAGGATTAACGGATCGTCGAGCACCGCCTCCATGCGATCGGGATTGGTGACGAAGTATGGCGAGAGATAGCCGCGGTCAAACTGCATTCCTTCGACAATCTCGAGTTCAGTTTGTAGCGTCTTGGCTTCTTCGACCGTAACCACGCCGTCTTTGCCGACTTGCTCCATCGCTTCCGAAATCAGTTTGCCGATTTCGCGATCGTTATTCGCTGAAACGCTGGCGACATTCAACAAGTCTTCTTTGTTCTTGACGGGTTTCGAGATGCGCTGCAATTCCTCAACCACGGCATCAGTTGCGATCTGAATACCGCGCTGAAGCGACATTGGGTTCGCCCCGGCGGTGACGTTCTTTACCCCGTCGCGGAAAATTGCCTGCGCCAGCACGGTCGCGGTGGTGGTGCCATCGCCGGCAGTGTCGTTTGTTTTCACTGCCACTTCGCGAACCATCTGCGCGCCCATGTTTTCATACTTGTCTTTGAGATCAATTTCTTTCGCAACGGTAACGCCGTCCTTGGTAATAACTGGCGAACCGTATTTCTTCCCCAGCACCACGTTGCGTCCCTTTGGTCCCAGGGTCACGCGCACAGCATTCGCAAGCGTGTTAACCCCGCGCAGCATCCCGGCGCGAGCTTCTTCGCGGAATTTCAGTTCTTTAGCAGCCACTCTGGTTTCTCCTTAATATTGCTCGTTAGAAAACGCTCGCCAAAGCGAGCGAGTTTCAGAATCCGAATTACCTCGTGCAAATTACTCGACGGCGCCGCTCGCCTTTTGCGAATGACGCCCAACCTTTACCCGCGCCGGTCGCAGCAACCGATCTCCAATGCGATAACCACGTGAATATTCCTCGACTACCTTTCCTTCGTCGTCGGCGCCCACTTCAGCCGTTTCAACTGCTTCATGAAGTTGCGGATCAAACTTTTGACCAACCGCATTGACCGGTTCTACTCCGGCCGACGCTAAAGCATTTTCAAAGCTCGTTGCAGTTTGGCGAACACCCGCAACCACATCTTCAATCACCGCACCAGACTCGCCGGCTTCCGTTGCTCGCTGCAGATTGTCCAGCACCGGCAATAACGCAGCGATGAAGTTTGCCTTTTCCCGATGCGCGCGCTCGTCCGCCGCCTTGTTCAAACGTTGCCGCGTTTCGTCCGTTTCACTTTGGAGCTGTTTGCGTAATTGCTCGAATCGCGCTTGCACTTCCTGAATTTTTTGCTCGGCGGCGTAGGTTCTCGCTTCTAACTCTTCGACATATTTTGGTTTGAGATTAGGAGCTTCGACATTGGCGGTCTGGGTCTCACCCGTTTCATCATCCAACTGAATGCGCCGCCGATCTGTAACTCGAATATCTACCGGTGGCTCGTCACGCCAAGGTCCCCGCCCGTCTCTGCCAAATCTGCTCATTGGTGTTCCCTGTTCCTTATGAAACCTGAATTTGCACTCGCGTTGTTTTCGGCTGCGTTTGCTTTGGCAAGCTTACCTGCAACACGCCGTCTTTGTAACTTGCGCGGATCCCGGCTTGCTCAACAGCGGCCGGAATACTGAAGGTGCGAACAAATCGCCCGGTTGGGCATTCGCGACGATGCTGCGTCGCCTGCCGTGCTGGGCGCTCACCTTTGATCGTCAAACGATCATCGTCGAGGCTGATGTCGAGTTGCGCGCGATCGATGCCCGGAAGGTCGAGCGCGACTAAGTAAGTATCCTCTTGTTCAAATACATCAGCAGCAGGATACCAATCAGCGCTTTCGAGTTGGTCGCCGGTCTCTGACTCCGCTGCCCGACGCTGGGTCGCGTCCTCAAACAATCGATTCATGCGATCCTGCAAAGTAACCAGATCATGTAACGGATTCCATTGCGCCATCACCATCTCTCCGTAATCAATAAACTATTTTTTATGCTACGGCCGCGGCCGCTTCAGATTTGAACACCATCCGGTCACCGTCGGAACTGACATGGACCACTTGTCCCGGCAGGATGTCGCCGCTGAGTAACTTCACCGCCAGCTGGTTTTGTATCAGTGTTTGTATCGCGCGTTTCAGCGGCCGCGCGCCATAGGTCGGATCGTAACCCTCACGAGCCAGCAGTTGACGCGCCGAATCATCGAGCTGCAATTGAATACCGCGCTCAGCAAGCATGTGACGCAACCGTTCCAGCTGCACGTCAATGATCTTCCCAATTTGTTCGCGAGAAAGTTGGTGAAAGATAACGACGTCATCGACACGATTAAGGAACTCTGGTTTGAAATGATCCCGAAGTTCCTGCATAACCGCTTCGCGCACCTGTTCCTCGTCTCCCTCGGCCGCTTGAATTTCCCGCGAGCCCAGGTTCGAAGTCATGATCAAAACGGTGTTTTTAAAATCAACCGTGCGTCCCTTAGCGTCCGTCAATCGGCCGTCGTCCAGAATCTGCAACAGCACATTGAAAACGTCCGGATGC
>DATENN010000355.1:0-2208 GCA_035275045.1 Pyrinomonadaceae bacterium | reverse complement strand
CAACGGGCTTGTCGTCAGCGGCGATTTCGCTGCTGCCGCGAACGTCCTCCGCTTTCCAACTCGTGAAAACAAAAACAAAAACAAATCCGAGCACCGCCAGGTAATTCCAATAAGTGATTCGTTTCTTAGTCATACGTTAGCTCTCGCGTTTTAGGGCGACCGCATCTTTCAGAATCCGTTCAAACATGACAGCTGCGACGGCTACGACGATCGAAGGGAAAATAATGAGAATCCGCATGAAAACCCCTGCCGGCCGATCATCCTTGTCACCGAACATTGGGTACATGAAGACTACGCTGACTGCGACAAAACCGATGATGGCTATAGCGCAATATTTTATCGTCCGCAAAGCTTTGACGGTCGCCTGCGAGAATGTCTGATCGTGTCTTATGTATCCCAACACGTTGAATGCCTGATAGAGCGCTATGAAGAACGGAATGGAACCAACATAAGCAAACGCCAGGAATGCATCATTGAAATATATTTGGAAGAGATTGGCGTGAGCGTTCCTGCCCTCGATGTGGGGTTCCCAAAGCAAAAACGCAAGCGCGCCAATGCCGATGAGCACAACGACTAGCTGAAGAAATATTGTTGAGGCTTTTCTCATGGTCCACCCTGCAAAGAGGGCTTGCTCTCAAATTTGCTTTTCCTAGAAAGCCGACACCTTTTCCACGTCCGAGAACCTGAGCTTGACAGGCTGAATTCGTCCAAAGATATTCACCATTACCTTGAGCTGGGATTTGGCCTGATTGATCCCTTCAATTTTTCCCGTGAACGAGGCGAACGGACCAAATTTGATGCGCACCGTCTCGCCCAGTTTGAACGTGAATCTTGAGTTCTTACCGGGCTTACCTCGAAGAAGATTTTGGAATTCGTCTTCAATCATACGCTGACAGGTTCCCCGATATTTTTCCGATCCGAATTGTCAGCCATCTAATAGCTGCGTTGACGCGGCGTCCGCTCCCCACCTTCGTCATTGCTTCATTTCCCTCGGTGTCCTGCAAGAGAGAGCGAGTATCAGGCTGGTTGTCAGAACACACGTACTCAGGATGTCGATTACCAGCTTGGATTGAGGTGTTCCTTTTAGCACAATCGATGTAGCAATTAAGGCTGCTGCCCAAATGCCGGCGATCGCATACACGCTTGATTTATTCATTACTTGCCTCCGATTTCAAATGGCTTAGCCCAAACCAAAATGCTCTGTGTTTACGAGCACGAGGATAAAACAGTTTCGCTGCGCTCGGTTTATGGGAACTCTTAGTGCAAGGCCGCCTAACGGTTGAGATGTCGCGGCGGCGCGGAATCTTTTGCCCTTCGCTCTTTGCGGTTCCGCTTGCGGCCGGGACGCCCGCCCTCCCACTAGGCTCGCGGCGAAAGTTTTTGCTGAATCTCTCGCATGCGCGCGTGCAAACGTTCTTCATCGACGTTGGTTACTTTGCCATCGCGATACACTTCTTTTCCCGCCACCACCGTTAAAACTACATCGCGGCCAGTCGAGCTAAAAACAAGCGCGCTAACCGGATCATAAACCGGAATTTGATGGACACCGCTCAAAGCCACTACCGCAAAGTCGGCGGCCAGACCACGCGCGAGAGTGCCGGTGCGTTCCTGCCAGCCGAGAGAGCGCGCGCCACCCGCCGTCGCCATATTCAAAACATCTCTCGCTGACAGGCGCCGATTAGCTTTCGTATCACTCGAGCGGGCCAACAACAACGCGTAACGCGCCTCGTCAAGCAGATCGCAAACGTTGTTACTGGCTACAGAATCACTGCCCAGGCCAACCGTAATTCCCTGTTCGACGAATTTCATTAACGGCGCTATCCCATGGCCGAGTTTCGAATTGGATTTAGGGCAATGCGCCACGCGAGTTTTGGTTTCGGCTAGTGTTTCAGCGTCAGCGTCGTCAACGTGGACGCAATGTGCCAACAGCGGTTCGGTCGAAAGTATGTTGTGTTGCTTTAAGTATTGAACCGGAGAGACTGCAGGCGTGCTCCACTCAATGCCTCGAATCTTTAATCCGTCAGCGAAAGGCCCACAGCCTTCACGGAGTAACGAAACTTCCAGCGCGGTCTCGCCCGCATGCATCATCAATGGAAGTTTTTCATCGAGCGCATAACGCGCAATCATTTCTAACTGTGGACCACATACGGTGTAGGGAGCGTGCGGCGATACTCCGCATTTAACCAGCGGCGTTTGCTGTACCCGCAA
>DATENN010000354.1:0-3873 GCA_035275045.1 Pyrinomonadaceae bacterium | reverse complement strand
GTGAATGTAACGGCGCCTGAATTTCTCTCTCAGCATTTCCAGCAAAGGAAGATAGCCGCAGTGAAGGAACTGCCGCTGCTCGCCGGGGGCGCGGTGGGTTATCTCGGATATCAAGCGACGAAGTGGTTCGAGCCGGCTTTTACGGCAACGAATGACGATGGTCGGGATGACGCCGTCTGGATGCTTTTCAAAACCGTCATGGTGATGGATCGCGTCAGTAAAACACTGCAAATCGTTTCAGTCGTGTTCACCGAGGAAGCCCACAGCGATCGAGCCGCGCTGCGGCAACTCTACGAAGACGCAGTCGGAAAAATCAGCAGTTGCGAATGCGCCTTAAACAATTCAACCAGGCGGATCAGGAAGACGATCAAACCGATTGCCGCAACGCAGCCATTTACTTCGAATTGGCAACAAGCATCATTTGAGGCTGCTGTGAATGAAGTCAAAGAGCACATTCGCGCCGGTGACTGTTATCAGGTGGTCATATCGCAATCTTTTCAACGGAATACTGCCGCCGAACCGTTAGCAATTTATCGAGCGCTACGCCAGACCAATCCATCGCCATTTATGTTCTTTCTTCGGCTCGGCGACCGGGTAATTGCCGGCGCCTCACCCGAAATGCTCGTTCGGTGTCGCGGCCGCGAACTTCAATATCGGCCAATCGCCGGCACTCTACCACGGGGAAATAACGATAAGGACGACGACCGGCTTGCGGAAGAACTACGGCACGATGAAAAGGAAGTAGCCGAACACGCGATGCTGGTCGATCTCGGTCGGAACGATCTCGGCCGCATCGCCGAATACGGTTCGGTAATGGTTGAGGATTTGATGTCGGTCGAGCGCTATTCGCACGTGCAGCATCTCGTCACTAGGCTGAGCGCGCGCTTGCGCGAAGGTCTGGATAGGTTCGATGCGCTGGCTGCGTGTTTTCCGGCGGGCACAGTTACGGGAGCTCCTAAGGTCAAAGCGATGGAGATCATCCGACGTTTGGAACCAAATCCGCGTGATGTTTATTCGGGCGCGATTGTTTACGCCGACTACGCCGGCGCTCTCGATTCTTGTATCGCGATTCGCATGCTGACGTTGGATAAGAACGGCAGGGCTACGGTACAAGCCGGCGCGGGAATCGTCGCCGATTCAGTGCCGTCGCTCGAGTATGAAGAGACGATTAACAAAGCACAGGCGCTGTTTCATGCAATCGAGTTGGCGGAAGAGGAAGAGCGGACGGCGGGAGCAAAGAGCTAAGAGCCAAAAGCTAAGAAGCCAAGAGCTAAGAGCCAAGGGCAAAGAGCCAAGACCTAAGACCAAGACCAAAGACCAAAGACCAAACACAATGATTCTCGTCATCGATAACTACGACTCGTTCACTTACAACCTCGTGCAATATTTCGGCGAGCTTGGTGCGGATGTGTTTGTGAAGCGCAATGACGAACTATCGGTCGAAGAGATCGAGAAACTAGCGCCGGAACGAATAGTTTTGTCGCCCGGGCCCGGTAAACCCGACGACGCCGGCGCGACGTTGGGGATAATCAAAAACTTTTCCGGCACGATTCCTATCCTGGGGGTCTGTCTGGGACATCAGGCAATCGGCCAGAGCTTTGGCGGCAATGTCGTCCGCGCTGAAACGTGTGTGCATGGCAAAGCTTCCGGGGTTTCTCACGATGGGCGCACGATTTTTGCCGGCATACGAACTCCGATTCGCGCCGGCCGCTATCACTCCCTAGTGCTCGATCCAAAGTCATTACCAAAATGTTTGGAAGTGTCGGCCACGACCGCTGACGGAACGATCATGGCAGTACGACATCGCGACTTGAAGGTTGAAGGGGTCCAGTTTCATCCCGAATCGATCTTGACCGATAACGGCCAACAGTTGCTGAAGAATTTCCTGAGTCTATGAATGACGAAGTCGAAATCCGAACAGAACGACCAGCGTGGATGTTGGCAACGCCCGCGCGTCGCGATGAGTTGCAGCAGCCCAACGGCTTGCGCGCGTTACTTGTTCGTCTTATGCGTGGTCAGCATCTTGATCGAAAGCAAGCTGGTGAGTTGCTCGGCGCGATGCTCGACGGGAAAGCCACTGACGCACAGATCGCCGCCGCCTTAGTCGCCCTGGCAGTCAAAGGGGAAACGATCGAAGAGCTGGCGGGAATGGCCGGCGCCATGCGACAGCGAGGGACGCGGATTACTTCAAAATACAAGACAGTGCTTGATACTGCCGGCACCGGTTCGAGTGCCGTTAAGACCTTCAACGTTTCAACGGCGGCCGCGTTCGTCATTGCCGCCGCCGGCGTTCCGGTGGCGAAACACGGAAGTCGCGCGGCGACGAGCAAATCGGGCAGTGCCGATGTGTTGGCGCAGCTTGGGGTCAATGTAAACACGGCTCCGCAAACCTCAGCGGATTGTCTGAACGAACTCGGAATTTGTTTCATGTTTGCGCCGCTATATCACGCTGCTACAGCACGTGTTGCGTCGGTGCGGCGCGAGCTCGGAGTGCACACGACATTCAATTTGCTCGGGCCCTTAACGAATCCGGCACGCGCGTCACGACAAATCATCGGTGTCTGGCACGCAGCGCTCGTCGAGCCGCTCGCGCGCACGCTGGGCCTACTCGGGTGCGAACGCGCCTGGGTGGTCCATGGTTCCGACGGTTTGGACGAGGTGACGCTGGCGGGCAGTACATACGTCGCTGAAACATCAAATGGAAAAGTCAGGACATTCGATTTCACGCCGCATGAATTTGGATTGAAGCCGGCGAGCTTAGCGAATATCCGGGACAACGACGCGGAAAAAAGCGCGGCGATCATTCGCGATGTTTTAACCGGCAAACGAACTGACGCAACGCGCGACCTGGTCATCATTAATGCGGCCGCCGGATTGGTCGTTGGCGGGGCTGCCTCGGACTTTCGCGACGCCGCTGACATCGCACAGCGCGTGATTGACTCAGGAGCAGCCCAGGCAAAGCTTAGGGCCTTGGTAGACGCGACGAACCGATGAGTACCGTTACAAATTTTCTGGACGAGATCATCCATCGGAAGCGTGTAGCGGTTGCGCGCGCAAAGGCTGAATCGAAGGATATCGTCCTGAGCGCTCACGATGCTCGCAGAAACGCTCGAGCGTTCGCGCTAAGTCACGCGATCAAGTCCTGCAAACATCAATTTCCGATCATTGCAGAATTCAAACGCGCATCACCTTCCAAAGGCGAACTGCGAGCTAACGCGAACGCGAGCGATATCGCTCGCACTTACGAAAAAAATGGAGTATGCGCAATTTCAGTACTGACCGATGAAGAGTTTTTCCATGGTTCGCTTGATGATTTGGCGGCTGTGAAAACATCCGTTTCCTTACCAGTGCTGCGCAAGGATTTTGTTATAGACGAATTTCAAGTTCTGGAAGCGGCCATCGCGGGCGCGGATGCGGTTCTATTGATCGTTGCAGCGCTCATGAACGGCCAGCTCAGATCTCTTCGCAAACTTATCGAAGACGAATTGAAAATGGATGCGCTTGTTGAAGTGCACTCGGTCGACGAAATGAAGCGAGCCGGCGAATGCGGCGCGAGACTAATCGGCGTCAATAACCGTGACCTGCGAACTTTTCAGGTAGCACTTTCTATATCTGAACAATGCGTGGCGGTCGCGCCGCCGGATGCAATTCTGATTAGCGAGAGTGGTTTGCGCGACGGGCAGGATTTGCAAAGGCTCAGGTCGGGTGGTTACGACGGATTCCTGATTGGGGAAGCATTGATGACGGCTAACGATCCGGGTGAAGCGTTGCGCTCGCTGCTGCGGTGACAGCTTGTGAAAATAAAGATTTGCGGCATTACCAACTTCGAAGATGCGATGGCATGTGTTGACGCCGGCGCGGACCTGCTTGGTT
>DATENN010000353.1:0-4407 GCA_035275045.1 Pyrinomonadaceae bacterium | reverse complement strand
TGAACAAGACAGAGTTAGAGAAGAGAACAAAACATTTTGCTTTACGAACAATTGAGTTTGTGGCAACTCTGCCTCAACCGAAAGCGTGCAGCGTTATCGAGTACCAACTTGTAAAGGCTGCCACTTCAGTGGGCGCAAATTATCGCGAGGCGAATCGCGCAGAGTCTCGCGCCGATTTCGTTCATAAGATTGCCATCGTGGAAAAGGAAGCGTCAGAGAGCTGCTTCTGGCTGGAGCTTTGTGACGAAGGCGATCTGGGCGAGCCGCAACAGAGAAGCACCCTGTTACAAGAGTCGCGCGAGACGCTGGCGATATTCACAACTGTTGGGAGAACGACCAAGGCGGATTCCGCTCGCGCAGGAAACTAGCGAGGCGCGTTTCAAATTCGAATTCCGAAATCCGAATTTCGAAATTCTCAGAGGAACGAAATGAAACCATCTAATGAATTAATTCGAAAAGAGCCGGGCACTAACGGTTTGGAGCGTCCCGTTGACTCTAACGGCGTGCCGCACTCGTACAACTATGGCGTTGACCCGAGCGCGGAAAACGAGGTGCATCTGCTCGACTATTGGCGCGCCATACGCAAACGGCTGTGGCTAGTCATTGGTCTCGTGATCCTGATCACGACCCTGGCAGTGATTAATGCGGCGCAGAAGCCGGACATTTATCAAGCGACTGCACGAGTGCAGGTCGATCTCGAAAACAATGGCGCGCTCGTCGGCAAGACGCCGTACTTTATGGGACCCGTGAACGATCCTGTCTACTTTAATACGCAGCTGCAAATTCTCGGCAGCCAGGGCCTCGCGCGTCGCGTCGTGAAGACCTTGGATCTTGAACACAATCCCGACTTCTTTAAGGGATCGCAGAAGCGCACTACCTGGCAAACGATCAAGATGATGGCAGGCATTGGCGGCGCCACCCCGCCGCCGGCTGCGGCCACACCGCAGAAGAACGAACTCCAACTTCGCACGGTCGTTCCCCCAGCAACGTCCACCGAAGACCTTCAGGACGCCAAGCGTCTCTCGCCGTATGTCTACGGCATCCTCGGCGGCTTGCGCGTTGATCCAGTCAAGGAGTCGCGCGGCACTTTCAAAGAAACACGCCTCATCGACATCACTTACACCCACACCGATCCTGAAGTTGCGTCAAAGATTGCCAACGCGGTCGCTGAAACTTACGTCTTCAACAATCTCGAAAAGAAAACAGAGTCGAATTCAAACACTGGCGACGTGTTGCAAAAGCGTATTGCTGAGTTGCAACAGGTGATTCGTACCGATGAAGAGCGGCTGGTAAATTACGCCAAGAACAATCAAATCATTTCGCTGGATGCCAATCAGAACACGGTAGTCGAACGCCTCGCCGGTCTCAACAAACAATTGCTGGAAGCTGAAAACGATCGCAAGACTGCGGAAGCGGCTTACAACGCTGCCAAAGCGCCGGGCGCCGCCAGCGCGCTTGCTGAAGGCGACGCGAAACAGACCAATGACGCTGAAGGCAAACTCGCGGATTTGCGTCAGAAGCGCGCGTTGCTGATGGTTGATGCGACGGAAGAAGCTCCTGAAGTTAAGGAGATTGATCAGCAAATCGCTGAGCTCGATCGCCAACTGAAGGAAACGCGCAGCCACAAGACAAACACGCTGCTGACAAACCTGGAAACGCAGTACCGCCAAACCCTTGGTCGGGAGCAGGCCTTACGTTCCGCCTTTCAACAGGCGCGCAATGAAACGGTGACGCAGAACGAGGCGGCCATTAATTACCGCATCATTCAACAGGAGATTGAGACTAACAAAACCTTGCTCGATAGTTTGTTGCAACGGTCCAAGGAAAACGATGTGATCATCGCCAGCAAGCCAAACAACATCTCGATCGTCGACTATGCGATTACGCCGGTTGGACCAATTGGTCCAAACCGCATGCGCAGCGTCACGCTGGCGATGTTCCTTTCGCTGGTGGTCGGGATCGGTTTGGCCTTGTTCCTTGAATATCTCGATGACACCGTGCACTCGACGGATGAAGTCGAGCGTTTGTTGCACCTGCCCGCGTTGGCGGTCATTCCGTCGGCCACCGGTATGGGCCGCCGCCGCTTGGGCGCTGGGCCCGGGGCTTTGCAAAAACGAAATGGGCACTCGGGGAACCAGGAATTGCTGATGAATGTCGACAGCCGATCACCATTAGCCGAGTCTTATCGTCACCTGCGCACCTCGGTGCTGCTTTCGACAGCCGGCCGCGCGCCACGGTCGTTGCTGGTCACTTCCAGTTTGCCGGGGGAAGGGAAGACCACAACCGCGGTCAACACGGCCGTCAGTCTCGCTCAAACCGGCGCCAGCGTGGTGCTCATCGATGCTGACATGCGGCGCCCGCGAATGCGCTCGATTTTTGGGTTGACCGATGGGCCCGGCCTGAGCTCGATTTTGTCGAGTGACGTGTCGCGTGAAGACATGTTGTCGATGGTCCGCAAGGATGAAGTGACTGGCTTGAATATCCTAACGTCCGGTCCGATCCCGCCAAATCCGGCTGAGCTGCTGGGCTCAGATCAAATGCGGAACCTCTTGGTTACTCTGCAATCGGAATTCAACCACATCGTGGTCGACTCGCCGCCAGTCAATTCGTTCACTGACGGCGTGCTGATTTCCTCGATCGTTGATGGCGTGTTGTTGGTGGTCCATGGCGGTAAGAGTTCGCGGCATGTGGTGCGACGTTCGCGGCAATTGCTGCACGACGTTGGCGCGAAGGTGTTCGGAGTGGTGCTTAACAACGTGAACCTGCAATCGAACGATTATTACTACTACCAACGCTATTACGGCTCGAACTACTACAAGAGCGAGGGTGAAAGCGAATTGTCCGCACCGCCACCGGCGGCAGCCGGCGCCACAAGTCCGTTGGATTTGCGCTGAGAAACAGAGGTCAGAAGTCAGAGATCAGAGGTCAGAGTCAGAAGTCGCAGGATGAACGAGATCACCCATAACCTTGCCGCGCTTGGAGAGCCAGGCGATGAAGATCAATTCAGCAAAGGATCTTATTGTTTACAAAAAAGCATATGCACTCTCGATGCGGCTCTTTGAAGTCACCAAAAGATTCCCCGCTGAGGAAAGATTTGCACTAACGAGTCAGGTTCGTCGCTCGTCGCGGTCAGTTTGTCTGAACCTGCGAGAAGCGTGGGCCAAACGCCGATACGAAGCGCATTTCATCAGCAAGCTGACCGACTGTGACGGAGAAAACAGCGAAACAGACTCGTCAATCGACTTTGCTCACGATTGCGGTTATATCGATCAGGTCGAACATAGCGAATTGGTAACTGAATGCCATGAAATAGGCCGCATGTTGGGAAGCATGCTGACGCACCCGAGAGGATTTTTGATTAGCCGTAACTAACATCTCCCAAGTATCCACAACTGACCTCTGACTTCTGACCTCTGACCTCTAGTTTTATGGAAGACATCTCGCGAACGCTGCCCACCTTCCGCATCGAGCCGCCATCTGGCTGGAACTCGATCGGGTTTCGCGAATTGTGGGAATACCGCGAGCTGCTCTACTTCCTGACGTGGCGCGACGTAAAAGTTCGTTACAAACAAACGGCACTGGGCGCCGCATGGGCCATTATCCAGCCGCTGTTCATGATGCTCGTTTTCAGCTTGTTCTTTGGACGGCTGGCGAAAGTTCCTTCCGACGGCATTCCGTATCCCATCTTTACTTTTTGCGCGCTACTGCCGTGGCAGTTGTTCGCGCATGCGCTGACCGAATCGAGCAACAGCCTGGTTGCCAACGAGCGTTTAATCACTAAGGTCTATTTTCCGCGACTGGTCGTTCCGATTGCGGCCGTGCTGGGTGGTCTCGTCGATTTCGTGGTCGCCTTCGTCATCCTGCTGATCTTGATGTTTTATTACGGAATTGTTCCCGGTTGGGCCATCGTCACACTGCCTGGCTTTATCTTGCTCGCGATTTTGACAGCGCTTGGAGTTGGTCTGTGGTTGTCCGCGCTGAACGTTAAGTACCGCGACGTGCGTTACACCATCAACTTCTTAATTCAGTTCTGGTTGTTCGCCACGCCTGTTGCGTATCCCAGTTCGATCGTGCCGGCAAAATGGCGCGCGCTTTACGGCTTGAATCCGATGGCCGGCGTCGTGGAAGGTTTCCGCTGGGCGTTGTTGGGTAAGGAAGAGGCGCCGGGAATGATGCTCTGGGTTTCGGTTGCGGTCGTGGCAGTGATTTTGTTTGGTGGCCTTTATTACTTCCGTCGCATGGAACAGGAGTTCGCGGACGTTGTTTGAGCATCGGTAAGCGCCATGCGGCAAAGAGCTAAGCGCAAAGGGCAAACATCCCTTCGGTACTTGCGCTTTGTTCTTAGCTCTTGGCCCTTAGCTCTTAGCCCACTTAACTCTTTGCTCTTAGCTCTTAGCTCTTAGCTCT
>DATENN010000352.1:0-7429 GCA_035275045.1 Pyrinomonadaceae bacterium | reverse complement strand
AAACTCTCTTTCAAGTTGTTCGATCTCGACGAGGATCGGACACAAAGCGTCAGTGTTCATTCGTACCTCTCGATCCGTTTGAAGGTTGGTGGACACTAGACCTGACGAGTGGTAGTCGCATACCCTCGTCAACTGCCCAAGGTCGCCAGGTGGCGGCCTTGGGCTTAAATTTGGGCGCAAAAAAAGCGGACAATTCAGTCCGCTAGTTGAGCGTCGCATTTCGCCTCGGCATCTGAAGAAAAACCTACTCCGAAATTTGACGGCAATATTCCGCATGTCGAGCGGATTATAACGCGAATCGTGAGGGGGTCAAGAGGAATTGCGTTTTAAAAAAGCCGCGGGAGAGGCGAGGCTAGCACATGATTACAATTACGTCAAGGTTTTCCTAGAACAAATTCGCGTGCGGTTGATCAGGTTTTAATGTGATCCAACATTTGCGCTCGACGAACAAGGCTCAGGCCATACTTGTTGATGAGTGTGTTGATAAACCCCGGATCGAGTCCTACGGCATGGGCCAGCAGACCCGCCAATTCAGCACTCAATACTCAGCGCTCGTTACTCATTACTCAGCACAGATTGCCGCGCCCGAGTCTGTTCCTTCCATCGTTCAGTGTCTACACCCTTAATGAGCAGCCAGAACACCAGGGCCGCTTCGCCCAAATCCAAAATCAGAAAGTATCGAAGGTGAGCGTGCGAATTCAGATGCGATTCTGCGTTATCAAACGTCCGCCTAAACTTTAACCAAAGGCAAACTGCGATAACGCTTGCCGGTCAACCTGGCTAATGCGTTGACGACCGCAGGAGATATGACAGGCACGGGTGGTTCACCGCAACCACTTGGCGCTTCGGCGCTGGGAACGATGTGCACCTCCGCAGTTACGGGTGCATCCATAATGTAAGGCGGCGTGTACCCGTCAAAGTTTCGTTGCTCGACGCGACCGTCCTTCAACGTAATCGCGCCGCGAGCCATCAACTGAGTAACACCAAAACCTACGCCGCCTTGAAATTGGCTTTCAACGGTTAAGGGATTCACAGCCATACCACAGTCGACAGCAATTGTTGCCCGATGGACCCTCGGTCGATCGTTTTGGATCGAGACCTCAACAGCGCACGCTACGGCGGTGCCAAAACACTCGTGAGAGGCAATACCGGCAGCGTGTCCTTTCGGCAGGCTCTTTCTCCACCCGCTTTTTTGGTCCAAAAGATCTAATGCGGCGTGCAGTTTCTTTGCTTCGGGTTTCAAAAGCTGGCGACGGTAAGCGATGGGATCGATGCGCGCTTTCATCGCTAATTCATCAATCAATGTCTCCATGACAAATGCAGTGTGAGTGTTGCCTACTGAACGCCACCACAGGACCGGCACGTTCACGGTTGGATTATGGGCGGAGACATGGAAGTTCGGAATGTTATAGCTGGTGTCCGCCGCCCCCTCGACAGTTGTCTGGTCCACACCGTTCTTGATCATCATGACAGCGAACGGGGTGCCCACAACTAACGACTGGCCGACGATCACATGACGCCAGCCCGAGGGCATGCCATCCGGACCGATGCCAATCTGAACACGATGGGTATGCATTGGACGGTAATACCCGCCGCGTATGTCGTCTTCTCTCGTCCAGATTAGTTTGACTGCTGTGCCGCGCAGCCGTTTCGCGATTAAAGCGGCTTCACGTTGCACGTGCGAATCGATCACGGCGCGCCTGCCAAAACCACCTCCGGCAAACTCAGTGTGAAACGTGACTTGTTCCGGTTTCAATTCCAAAACTTGAGCGATGGCCATTTGGTCCATGGTCTGGAACTGAGAGGGCGCCCAGGCTTCAGCGTGGTCGCCAGTAAACTTAACGGTGGTATTGAGCGGCTCCATCGGCGCATGCGCAAGATAGGGAAACTCGTATTCAGCCTCAATTCGTCTAGCCGGTGGAATCCGATCAAGCATCTGCTCGTCACCACGGCTGACAGCCACGTTTCCTTTTGTGGCGGCGAGTTGTTTGAATTTGCTTGCCAGCGTGGCACTGTCCGCTAGTTCCAGGCCTGACAAATCCCAATCAATTTTCAGACGATCGCGCGCTTGCTTGGCAGTCCAAAAGCGGTTGGCGACGATGGCGACGCCACTCCCTTTTACCAGTGGAATTTCAAATACATCCTGCACGCCTGCCATAGCGCGCGCGTCTTTGTCATCGACTGCGCGGACTCGCGCGCCGAATACCGGCGGGTGCGCAACCACGGCGATTTTCATCCCGGGAAGATCGAGATCGATGCCAAATTTTTGTGACCCATCGCACTTCGCTCGACTGTCGAGGCGCGGCACCTTCTTTCCGATGAGGCGAAACTCAGATGGATCTTTCAGGCGGACTTTTTCCGGAAGCCGTTGGCGCGCTGCACCATCCGCAAGGTCGCCGTAGCGCGCTGATTTTCCATTCGGTCCATAAACAACACTGTTCTCCGCACGGCACTGCTCTGTTGAGACTTTCCAGCGATCGGCCGCCGCTGCAATCAACATCGCGCGTGTTTTCGCGCCCAGTTCGCGGTACTGTGTAAACGAATGCGCGATTGAGCCGGAGCCACCAACCATTTGAATACCAAAAACCGGATCTCTATAGACATCAGCGGCAGGCGCAAGCTTGGAAGTAACCCTGGACCAATCCGCATCCAGTTCATCGGCCAGGATCATCGGCAAGGCGGTCTGCACTCCTTGTCCGAACTCCAGGCGATTCACGATAATTAGGATCGAACCGTCCGTTTTTATCTGCACAAAGGCATCGGGCGGATAGACTTTCGCCGGTGCGGGTCTGCCTTGCTGTGCGATCACTGAATGATCAAGGTATAACGAAACCAACATCCCGCCGGCGGCGAGAGAGGACACGCGCAAAAAACCGCGGCGGTCCAGTTTCGGATCGTTTTCGCGACTAACCGCTGCGCGCATATCAGCTCCTTCTAGGCAAGGCGTTGCGACGCGCTCTTAATCGCTTCACGAATCCGCACATACGTGGCGCAACGACAAAGATTTCCACCCATCGACTCCTCGATGTTCACCTCAGTAGGCTTCGGAATTGCTTTCAACAGCGCAACGGCGCTCATAATTTGCCCGCTCTGACAATAGCCGCACTGCACGACATCTTTATCCACCCACGCTTCCTGTACTGCACGGCCAACCGGATCGGATCCAATCCCTTCAATGGTTGAGATCGGTCGATCTCCTATTAGTGACACCGGCACGACGCACGATCGTGTCGCCACGCCGGCGACATGCACCGTACACGCGCCGCAGGCGCTGATGCCGCAACCGTATTTAGTTCCCGTCAGGTTCAATTCTTCCCGTAACACCCATAACAGCGGCGTTGATGGATCAACGTTTACTTCCTTCCGTTGCCCATTGACGTCGAGTTGATAAGTCGCCATAACGAGTCTCCTATCTGCCGCGTGGGCATGGCGTGCCGGCCTCAACCCACGTCCGAGTTGCGGTTACGAATTCATCGTGTGTAAGCGGCGGCAACGATCGCATGGTCCCATCCGGGCGACGACCGGGAGTCCAGGCCCAAAGCACTAAGGCCGCCTCCTCATGATGTTTTAGCAATGCCGCTCCATCCATGTTTTCATTCCGCGATCGGTCAGTCACGGCGCGACAAACGGCTGCACTCGATAACGGCTGATCGTTCAGGTTCTGCCAGCGCATCGATAGCGGCGCCAGATGCCAACCGGGTCCCCCCGGTACTCCGGTGCTGTCCGCGTTTCGGCCCTGATGGCAACCTATGCACCTCAGCGCCGGCACGCCTTTCCCTTCCGGACCACGGACGACGTTAGCAAAATGCCGGTGGCGATCATCACCTTGTTGTGGATAGTTCGTTGCCGTGTGGCAATTGATGCAGCGCGGCGAGGTCAGCACTGAGTACACGCGGTCCCACGCAGCCAAGCCATCGGCCAGCGTCGTCGCAGGCTGGATAGACTCGCCCTTACCTGATCTGGGCGCGCTAAAAGTTAGCAGCACGATCGAGCTTGCCACCGCGAAGAGGAGCATCATTCGAAGTAGCAAACGACGGTTGAGTAACATACTCGCCTCCTTATCAATCGGTCTTAAACAGATCGGCGAGATTCGTGACCTTACTCGTAGCTTTTGGCGGATAAATTAGCACGACTCTCGTCAAAAGTAATCAATATCCGCGTTGAGTTTCCGTGGTCGCGTTTTTACTGTTAAGGACCTCTTTGATTGGTGTGATACATTCTATGTATCCAATTCAGAAAGCTGCTTATCAAGGGAAAGAAACCTTAGGGCGGTTGCGACCGTAATATTCAGCGCCATTGTCTCGCTATCTATAATTCAACGGATTTCCGTAGTCGCCTGCAAATAATCGTGGGGTTTAGTTCTTCACAAACAAGGAGATAGAGATGCGTAAAGTTCTCTTAGTGGCCGTAGCACTGCTTTCATTAGGCATTTCCGCTTCGGCGCAAACGGCCGATGAGATTGTCGCCAAATTCATTAAAACCGTCGGCGGCGCTGACAAAATTCAATCCGTCAAAACGCTGCGCAAGGTCGGCACCTTCAACGGCGGCGGCGGTTTTGAAGCGGCCATCCTGGAAGAGAACAAGCGGGACAAAATGGTGCGTCAGGAGTTTTCACTTCAGGGCCTGACGGCCATCGTTGCGTACGACGGTAACAGAGCGTGGCAGATTCAACCGTTCGGCGGCAAGAAGGATCCGGAACCGCTCGGCGAAGAAGAGATGAAACAGATTCTCGAGGATTCTGATTTCGATGGTCCACTCGTCAACTATCAGCAAAAAGGAAACAAGATCGAGTATGTGGGTATGGAACCGGTGGAAGGGACGGACGCGTACAAACTGAAAGTCACGCTTGCGAGCGGCGACGTGCGTTACTACTACATGGATACGGATTATTACGTACCGATTAAGATCGATACCAAGCGAATGGTGCGCGGAGCGGAGCGTGAATATGAAACGTCACTCGGCGACTATAAAGAAGTCAGCGGCTGGTACCTACCGTTTTCGATCGAAACGAATGTGAAGGGCAGCTCAAACCGCCAGAAAGTTACTTATCAAAAGATGGAAGCGAACGTGGTGATTGACGATTCACGTTTTCACATCCCTTCAGCACCCGCCGCAACGGCCGCACCGGCAGCTAAACCTCCTGATGCTTCTGAAACCCTGCCAAAGAAGAACGACGACAAAAAGCCACCGGCAAAGCCGGCTACGAAACCGTAGGAGTCGGATGTCAGATGTCGAAGTCAGAGGTCAGATGTCAGAGGCCAGATGTCAGAGGGCAGATGTCAGAAGTAAGAAGACAGTATGCTCAGCACTTAGTACTCAGCACTCAGTACTCAGCACTCAGTACTCAGCACTCAGTACTCAGCACTCAGTACTCAGTACTATTAGTCAGTTAGCAAAACAAAAAAGAGAGCGATCAAAATCATGCAAAGCTGGTCAGCGATAGTTCTTTGTTTGTTTATTTCAGCCGCCGCCGCGTCTGCGCAAACGCCGCAACCAACGCCGGTCCGCGTGGATTCTGAAACGATATCCGGTCTGGGCGCGCGCAATATCGGTTCAGCCGCGATGAGCGGACGGATTGCCGCCATCGACGCCGTTCGCGAAGGACAGCGACTGACGGTTTATGTGGGCTCAGCCAGCGGCGGAGTCTGGAAATCTGTTAATGGCGGCACCAGTTTCAAACCGGTCTTTGATAAGCAACCGGTGCAATCGATTGGCGCGATTACCATCGATCCGAAAAATCCAAAAGTGATTTGGGTGGGCAGCGGCGAAGCGTGGACTCGAAACAGTGTGTCAATCGGCGATGGTGTTTACAAATCCGTCGATGGTGGCGACAACTGGACGAATGTCGGTCTCAAAGATTCGGAACGCATTGCAAAGATTTTGGTCGACCCCTCGAACACCAATACTGTTTACGTTTGCACACCCGGCAAGTTATGGAGCGACAGCACCGATCGCGGCGTCTATAAAACAACCGACGGCGGCCAAACCTGGACGCAAATCCTGAAAGGGCCAAACGCGTCCACAGGTTGCTCGATGATGTCGATGGATAAGTCGAACCCGCAGACGATCTATGCCGGCATGTGGGACTTTCGCCGCAAAGGCTGGACATTTCGATCGGGTGGCGATGGTCCGGAAGCGCCCAGTGGCAGCGGTCTTTTCAAGAGCACCGATGGAGGCGCGAACTGGACCGAACTTGATGAAAAGAGTGCAGCGGGTTTGCCGGCGAAACCGTGGGGCCGTATCGCGGTAACCGTCGCGCCCTCAAAACCCAATGTCGTTTACGCATTTATCGAAGCCCCTGAGCCGCGCAACGCCCTCTATCGCTCGGACGATGCGGGAAAAACATGGACCGCGCTTGATCGCAGTCAGAACATGATCTGGCGGCCCTTCTATTTTGCTAACTTGATCGTTGATCCGAAGGATGAAAATAAAATCTTCAAACCAGATGGGCCACTAATCGTCAGTGCCGACGGCGGCAAGAGTTTTAGCAACATCTCGGGTGGCGCTCACGGTGACTTTCACGATGTCTGGATCGATCCGAATAATACAGATCACCTGATCACCGGCGACGATGGCGGGCTGTGGTATTCCTATGACTCCGGAAATCGTTGGTGGAAAGCCGACAATTTGCCGGTCTCGCAGTTCTATCACGTCACCGTCGACATGGAGATGCCGTATCGCGTCTACGGCGGACTGCAGGACAACAGCTCGTGGGTAGGCGACTCAGCCTATCCGGGCGGCATAACCAGCAGCCGTTGGGAAAACATGTACGGCGGCGATGGTTTCTGGATGTTTCCCGATCCAACTGACCCTGATTATCTCTACGCTGAGTATCAGGGCGGCGAGATCTCGCGCATCAATCGCAAGACGCACGAATCGCGCAATATCAAACCGTTGCCGCTCTACAAGGAAGGAAAGCTGCGTTACAACTGGAACACGCCGATTCACGTCAGCCCGGACGGCACGGTTTACATCGGCGCGCAATTTCTCTTCCGCTCTCGCGATCATGGACAAACGTGGGAACGCATCTCGCCTGATCTAACCACGAACGATCCCGAGAAGCAGAAGCAGGAACAATCGGGTGGCGTCACCGTCGATAACTCAGCCGCTGAGATGCACACGACGATCTATGCAATCGCCGAGTCACCAAAGGACAAGAACATGGTCTGGGTGGGAACAGACGACGGCAATGTTCAGGTGACCCGCGATGGCGGCAAGACCTGGACAAATGTTACGGCCAACATTCAAGGCTTGCCGAAAAATGCGTGGGTGTCGTCAGTTGAACCTGGTCATTTCGATCAAGGCACCGCTTATGCAACTTTCGATGTTCATACTTTTGGCGACATGCGGCCCTACGTTTACAAAACCTCGGATTTTGGTCAGACCTGGACGCCCATCGTTGCCGCCACTGCTCCGGTCCGAGGTTATG
>DATENN010000351.1:0-9499 GCA_035275045.1 Pyrinomonadaceae bacterium | reverse complement strand
TCTCACCAGCCGGACCTATCATTCAGACAAAACCGGCGGTACTCGCGGCGGCTTCGAGTCAGACAACTGTTAATGCCGGGCCATTGCTGCGCAAACGAACGAACGCGAAGAAATCAAAGCGCCGCAAACAGGCTGCGCGTCATTTCAATCATGCTGAAATGACGAGTGCGCTCGCTCCGTCAAGTTTCGATACCACGGTCCTACTTAAAGAGCGGCTGATTTATTACCCGGCTCCGCTAAATGGCGACGTCGAGAATTTTTTTGGGCGAGTGATTGTAAACACCGCCGTAAACGAAAACTTAGATACGCCAAATCCGCAGTTTGCAGCCGCGGGGCCGGCAAAGCTCGAGGTGGCAATGCAGGGTGTGAGCTCGGCGAATCATCAAATCGATGTCTCGCTCAATAACACACCGCTCGGATCGATAACGTTCATTGGCCAGAGCAATGCGAAGCAAACGTTTGATGTGCCAATCGCGTTATTGATCAACGGCGCCAACACGTTGACACTTACGCCGGCCACGAGCGGTGTGGTCAGTATCGTTGACTATGCCCGCATCACTTACCCGCACGCATTTCGCGCCGATGCCGACATTTTGAAGTTCAACTTGCGGGGCACGCAGTCGCTCAGCGTCGATGGGTTTTCGAATCCGACCGTTCGTTTGATTGACTACACTGATCCGTTTGCAGTGAGTGTGACGAAACTACAGGGTCAAGCTGCGGGCGGCGGTTACTCGGTGACGATTCCCACCGGTACGCCGGCAAAGAAAGATCAGCGGTTGCTATACGCCAGTCTGCCCGGCCAATTCCAACAAGTCGCAGCGCTAAGTTTGAACGAGCCTTCGACGATTAACTCAGGACAGCTCAATCAAACGGTTACCACCGGCGCGGACTTTTTAATCATCGCGCACAAGAGTTTGAAGTCAGCGGCCGACGCGCTGGTAACGGCGCGAACCAGTCAGGGTTTTAAAGCCGCAGTCGTTAATGTTGAAGACATCTACGATGAATTCAGTTACGGCCAGCATGGACCACAACCAGTTCGCGACTTTCTTGCTTACGCTGCGTCGCACTGGGCGGTGCAACCTCGCTACGTCATCTTCCTGGGCGATGCGTCTTATGATTACCGGAATTATCTAAATCTCGGCGACTTTGATCTGGTGCCGACAAAATTGGTGGACGCCACCTTTAATGAAACGGCGTCGGATGATTGGTTGGCGGATTTCGACGACGACGGTGTCGCCAATATTCCGGTCGGCCGCATTCCCGTCAGAACCCTGGCGGAAGCCAACCTGGTGGTTTCAAAGATCGTCAACTTCACGCCCGTAACGCCAGAAGCCGCGATGTTAATTGCGGACGATCCGGGAACTCCGCCTGCATGGGATTTTGAAACAGCCAGCGACGATGTACAGGCGTTATTGCCCGCGGCGATGACGGTCCAGCGCGTCAACGTGCGCACCGGCGGATCAACTACAGACATCATCAATGGCTTTAATCAAGGGCGCGCAGTAATCAATTATTCGGGACACGGCAACGTCGACGTCTGGTCAGGCGCGTCCATTTTTACCAGCAACAATGCACTGGCGTTGACCAACGGCGCCAAGTTACCGTTAGTAATCGTGATGGATTGCCTGAACGGGTATTTTCATGAAGCCAACGGCGCGCTGCTTTCAATGTCTGAAGCATTCTTAAAGGCCCCAAACGGCGGTGCAGTCGCGGCGTTCGCGTCATCAGGCCTGACCAGCACGCCAGGCCAACGTGAAATGGAGCTCGAATTGTACCGTCAGCTTTACGGATCGCAGCCGATCGCTTTAGGAGATGCGATCCACCTCGCAAAAAACGCATCGTCTGACATTGACGTAAAGCGCACCTGGATTTACTTTGGCGATCCTTCGCTGAAGATTCGTTAGCTACCTCCAAATTCCTCGTCTTATTCAAAGATCTAGCCCGCTTGCCGCCTGATGAAAGAGTTCTTGTATGTTTCTTGAACGTTACGGGGCCAAAATGATATAAGACCGACCAATCCGCGAGTGCTGAAGGTACTCGTAGCGCAGTTGCGACTTTCTCCTTGATCGAAGACAGTTCGCGTCTGCGCGCGCTGCATTCCTATAGGGATGTGGTAAAAGCAGGGGGCGCTACTCGTAAGAGTGCGCCCCTTTTCTCTTTAGAGACTCGCTTGCCGCTTGATAATGGCTGGCTTTGATCGGGTTCGTTGGATCTGGTGACGATGTGACAGTGCCGAACCAGTCTTTCGGCGTATCCCCGCCTGAGGCCGATGAAAGAAATCTTGTATCTCCACAGCAAACTGAAAACAGCCCACTAGCATCTTTAATCCTTACGCGCTTGGTCAAAAAACAAGAGATGCAACAATCGTGGCATCTTTCCTTGACCGCTAGCAAGAATGCTGGTAAAAACTTGCCCACATTCCTAGGGCTTGTCTTCTGGTAATTCCCGAATTCAACGTGCGGAATTTTGTCTGACCTTACTGATTTGAAAGGACCTTTGTATGCCTAACGCCCTCCGATCCCCAGCGCGGAATCGTGTCTTTATCGTTCTGCTAACCCTTCTTCTTGGAACATCTGCATTCATTCAGCAAAAGTATTTTCCGCGACGCGTGCAAGCGGTTTCGGCAACGGTCGTGATCAGCGAATTTCGAACGCGCGGACCGAATGGCGCAGCGGATGAATTTATCGAACTCTATAATCTAACGAATAGTCCAATAGATATCGGCGGATGGAAAATTAATGGTTCTAATAATGCCGCGGGAGTAAGCACCCGGTTGACCATTAGCGCTGGAACGATAATACCGGCGCATGGTCATTTTCTCGCGACCAACTCAAGCACAAGCGGCGGTCCTTACAGCGGAGCCGTTGCGGGCAATCAGACGTTTGCAACAGGCATTACGGATGATGGCGGGATCGCCGTTTTAACCGCGGCAAACGCAATTATTGATCAAGTAGGCATGAGTGTGGGTTCTGCCTACAAGGAAGGAACGATTCTGACGCCGTTGACGACGGCTGGCGTGAATCAAGGCTACGAACGCAAGCCAGGCGGTTCTAATGGCAGCACCCAGGATACGGATAACAATAGCGCGGATTTCCAATTAAGGGCTCCAAGTGACCCTCAGAATCTTTCCAGCGCGGCGACCCCAGCCGGAAATCAAGGAATCAACACAACGTGTCCAAATCCCCCCAGTACACCCCAAGGTACTGCATCGTCAGTGGGTGTCAGTGCCACAGATCCAGACGGCACCGTTACGAGTGCGATCATTCAAAGTGGTGGTGCTCCGGGCATTTCTCTCGACGGATTTACCCCTGCGGCAGGTGTCGGTGGAACTGCGAACGCGACACTGAATGTCGCCAATACAACTGCGGCCGGAACCTATAACGTTACCATTCGCTATTCAAACAATGATCCTACGCCGCAGACTGCCGACTGCACTGTGGTTGTTACCGTCACCCCCCCCAACCAGGCTATCGTGCCAAGTTGTGCCGCTTCTTTGAATACATCACAAGGCACCGCGGCTTCGACGGGTGTGAGCGCCACTGATCCGGATGGCATAGTCGTCAGTGCTTCCATCATTAGCTCCGCGGTTCCAGGTATAACGCTTGATAACTTCGTGGCCGCGGCGAGCAGCGGAGGCACTGCAACTGCGACCCTTAACGTGGCGAACACGACCGCTGTCGGAACTTACAACGTAACTATTCGCTATTCGAATAACGACGCAACCCCGCAAACCGCGGACTGCACTGTCGTAGTTAATGTCAATGTGGCGGCTGATAGCGTCGTCATTAGCCAGGTGTATGGCGGTGGTGGAAACACAGGCTCTACCTACAAGAACGACTACATCGAGCTCATGAATCACAGCAGTGTGCCTGTGAACCTTAATGGTTGGTCGGTTCAGGCCTGGTCTTTTGCTTCGAACAGCTGGCAGGCTACGCCGCTAACGAATGTCACACTTCAACCGGGTCAATATTATTTGGTTCAGGAATCTCAAGGTGCGGGTGGTACCGACGATCTGCCGACACCGGACGCGATCGGCACAATCGCGGTCAGTTCAGGCTCGACCAAAGTTGCACTCGTTAGCAATACAACTCCTATCAGTTCGGCCTGTCCCGGTTCGAATGCTTATGTCGACTTAGTCGGTTACGGCACTGACCCCGTCATCGGCACTTGCCACGAAGGCTCGGGAGCAGCGCCGCAACTTTCCAATACGATCGCGATCCAGCGGCGCAATGAGGGCTGTTTTGACAGCGACGACAACGCCGCCGACTTTATTACCATCGCGCCGACTCCGCACAATACTGCTTCAGCGGTGCATGACTGCACCGGACTTTCAGCTTTCGGATCGGCGAATCCAAGCACAGTTTTGCAAGGTGATTCAACCACATTGACAGTTCGTGTGGATCCGGCCCAAAACCCATCGAGCACCGGCGTTAGTGTGACCGCTGATCTTACTTCAATTGGTGGATCAGCCAGCCAGTCCTTTGCCGGATCCGGAGACGTTTTCACTTACTTCGCAACTGTCCCTGCTAATAATCCACCGGGCATGAAGTCGCTTCCTGTGACCGTCACGGATGCGCAAGCCCGCACCGCGAATACGAATATCCTGGTGAGTATTCTGCCCACCATTGCCGATCACGTCACGATCAGTCAGCTATACGGTGGCGGCGGCAATTCCGGAGCAACTTACACTAATGACTACGTTGAACTTTACAACCCGACTGCGGCTACGATCTCGCTTACTGGCTGGTCAATACAATATGGACCAGCTACCGGTTCAACTTTTACCGGCAAAACAGTGATCGGAGGAACCATAGCCCCTGGAGCTCACTATCTGATTAGTTTAGCTTCCGGAGGCGGTCCGGGTGCGCCGTTGCCGCCCGCGAGCGTAAACGGTGACATCAATATGTCGGCCACGGCCGGCAAGGTCGCGCTTGTCAGCAATTCCGAAACAGTCGCTGGTCCATGCCCGCTTGGAACTGATTCGGACATCGTCGATTTTATCGGTTACGGCTCGACGGCAAACTGTCATGAAGGAAGTGCCAACGCACCGCAGCCGACTAACAATACAAAGGCGCTCTTCAGGAAAAATAGTGGCCAAACCGACACTGATCAAAATGGCAACGACTTTGTTAATGGAGACGCGAACCCGCGCAGCGAGTCACCGATAGTCGAGTTTGGACCGACAGTGGCCAATGCTGATCCGGCCAACAACTCGACTACTGCGCCGTACGACTCAACCATTACAGTCGACTTTAGTGAACCTGTCACCGTCGATTCCGGCTGGTACAACATCAGCTGCACGGTGACTGGAGTACACTCGAGTGTCACCGAAGCTCATACGAGTAACCTTAAGACCTATGCGGTAACTCCAAACCAGACTTTCCAGTTTGGTGAACAGTGCACCGTCACGATCACAAAGACTGCAGTGCACGATGTGGATACGGACGATAGCGATCCGGATACTGACACGCTGCCTGCCGACTTCATCTGGTCATTTACGGTTGTTGGTGCCGGTCAGCCGGCGCCGTATCCACCCAGCGTGCACCTGACAATGGGTAATCCTTCGAATGCAACAGCCTCTTTATCTGATTTTAATAATTTCCTGATGGAGAAGCCGACGTACTCACTTTCCTACAATCGCGACAAGGGAACGCCAAACTGGGTTAGTTGGCATCTGGACAACACCTGGTATGGAACGCTGGCGCGCGTTGATACATTCCGGCCCGACCCGGCGGTCGATCCCACGTGGTATCGCGTTCAGGCTTTCGACTATTCAGGCACGGGTTTCGATCGCGGCCACATGACACCGAACGCCGATCGCGATAATCAGAACCGCGTTCCCATCAACCAGGAAACTTATCTGATGTCGAACATGGTGCCGCAAGCCCCGAACAACAATCAGGGTCCGTGGGCCCAGTTCGAGGCCTACCTTCGAACGCAGGCAGATGCCAACAACGAGATCTATATCGTCTCGGGACCTTCGGGTATCGGCGGTGTCGGTAGTGTTAACGGCGATACTGTAAACACTATCGCAGGCGGACACGTGACTGTGCCATCGGCGACCTGGAAGGTTGCGCTGCTGTTGCCCAAGATGGATGGCGACGATGCATCAAGGGTGGTTTGTTCTTCAAGGACGATCGCTATCCTGATACCTAATAGCAACTCGACCGTGGCGATGTCGACTCCGTGGCAGAACTATCTGACAACGGTAGACGCAATCGAACAGCTCACCGGCTATGACTTCTATTCAAATCTGCCGGCGGGTATTCAAAATTGCGTTGAGACTGGCACCGATGGACAAAACAATAATCACCCGGGAACCGAAGGTCAGTCGGTAACCACCAACGAAGAGACTGCGGTGGCGGTTACATTGACTGCTGAAAGCGCTAACGCCAACCCGCTTACTTACACAATCGTAAGTGGGCCAAGCCACGGCACGCTTACAGGAAGCGATGGCAATCGTACATATACACCCGATCTAGACTATTTTGGCCCCGACAGCTTTACGTTCAAAGTCAATGACGGTGTGAACGACTCTAACACCAGTACGGTCAGCATTACGGTGAACAACGTTAACGACGCACCAGTGGCGACTGGTGATAGTTACGTTACCGACTCCAATACGGCGTTGAATGTCCCGGCACCGGGTGTTTTGGGTAACGATTCGGACATTGATGGACCATCGCTTTCGGCCCAGTTGGTTTCGAACGTTTCCCACGGTACGCTCACGCTCAACAGCGATGGCTCGTTTAGTTATGGTCCGGCTTCGGATTATGAAGGCACCGACAGCTTTACGTATCGCGCTTATGACGGTTCACTCGGCTCGAATGTCGTTACGGTAGACATCACCGTCAACGACAGAGTCGCGCCAGTGATAACTTCGTCAATCGGGATGAGTGTGATTTCATCAACGAACAGCAACCTGTTCAATGTCGGGTTGGTGGCGAGCGCTACCGACAACAGCGGTGATCCGGTAAATGTGCAGGTAGCGGTGTTTGGCGATGAGGACGATCACACGCCCACGGCCAACAACACGGTCCATTCACCTGACGCGAAAGACATCGGCCCCAACAATACCCTGCGCTTGCGTGGCGAGCGAGTGGAGGCGAACGATGGCCGTGTTTATCTCATCATCATCACTGCCACTGACTCCTCGAACAATGTCAGCCGTGCTTACCATACGGTCGTTGTACCGAAGAGCAACAAGCAGGCGAATACCGACCTGGTAAACGCTCAGGCCGCAGCCGCGGTCGCGTACGCTCAGACGCATAGTGGTAACCCGCCGCCGGCATACTTTGTAATTGGTGACGGACCCATCATTGGACCCAAGCAGTAAGGTTCATTAGAGTCTGCTAGCTCATCGGGGCGGAGGTTAACAAAACTTCCGCCCCGATTACTTTTCCGATCTTCAATTTCCGATTGCCGATCAGATGGGAAGTGCAACACCGCTGTTTTCGCCCTGGAAGGGCGAGATATTTACAGCCAAACCTTCCCTCTAAATCCCGGTGCTCCAGCGCAGCGCAATGCCCGATCGCTTGTGGTTGCATCCTAAATGCGATTGCGCCCACCTTCAAAAAAACACCAAGAAGCACCCTACATACTTCACTTCGTTCGGCTTTGTTTCTAACTGGTATTGTTACGAATATCGCGGCCGCCTTCCGTGGTAAGGAACAATTCAGGCGGAATTCCGTGCGCATTCTTACAAAATGTGAGTCCACTATTGACTATGGACGAGGTCGGAGATATTGTCTCCGAACTCGTTCGCAGTCAGGCGAATAACCGAACGTTTCTTACTCCCAGGGACAATTTATCTTTATGATGTGAGCTTCGGGCGATAGCTCTCAGCATCCGGAGTTGGATACAGCACTGTTAACCAAGATTGCGGTCAACTATGGACTTCTACGATTAAGGAGCAGCAAATGCAGAAGATGCCGCGCACGCGCAGAAGCGGACTGGTAACTCAGGAAGCGGACAACGAGATCTTGATTTACGATCAGACTACGGACAAAGCTCATTGTCTGAATGATACCGCCGCAAAAGTCTGGAAGTATTGCGATGGCGAAACGACCGTAACCGATGCTTGCACCGCTCTATCGCTGGAGCTTAAAACGACCGTTGATGAAAACGTTATCTGGTTCGCTGTCGACCAGTTCGCTAAAGATCATCTTCTGGAAGAAGCAACCACGCCGCCCGTGTTCATCAGCGCCGGCATGAACCGAAGGCAGATAATGCGCACGCTTGGACTGGCAGCCGTTGTTGCTGTCCCACTCGTAACTTCTATCGTGGCCCCGACTCCCGCACAGGCAGCAACCTGTTTTGCCAGCGGAACAGGCTGCACCACGGCAGTTCAATGTTGCAGCACTCTATGCAATGCAGGTTTCTGTGCATAGATAGATGGCCCCTGCCGAATCTTTTTCCGAAGTTCGACATTTAGCACATTTCCAACGTCGAACTTATCTATTAGTTAGTCTCACTCCTCTCGCTTAAACGATTCTCACCCGTTCCAACGTTCCGGGGGATGGTAGTAGAAGTATTCAAGTAATACTCACGTCATTCCAAATAGACGTGTGCTTTAAGCGCCAGAAACATAGTTAAATTAAGTAACCAAAAGGATCTGACTGTCGATGAGAAATACTTCCCCCTTTACTCCAGCGCGCGGCCGCTCTCTGTCTCTGACGCCGCGTCGCACGATTATCCTTTCCATCGCTCTCGTAATTTTAAGTGGACTGGTCATAGTGCCGTCGCGGTTGCTGCGAACTGCAAACGCGCAACGCGCGACTGCGCAGCGAACGGCCAAGAGAACGGCGTTACCTGGAAAATCAAGCAAGCGATCGGCGCCCGCACAACTATCGCCGGCTTCGCGTGTGATCTCCCAATCACAAACAAACGATGACGGCACGATCATACCGGGACAGCTCATCGCTTATCCGATTCAACAGACGACCGAGGCGCTGGCCGCGCAACAGGCTAGCCTGGCGTCGTCAGGCACGAAGCGTATGCCGGAATTGGAGCAACCCAACCGGCAAAATCTTCCCGAAGGATCACCAGCCGCGGCAGCTTCTCAATGGCCATTACCTGACAAGTCGCAGGTGTCACCTGACCGATCGGGATTCGTGACACCAAGCGCTCCGCAGACAATCGGAACTCAATTTGACGGTGCTACCGGACCAACCGAGACGGGCGCCTTCCCACCAGACACGATGGGTGCGGTTGGACCAACGCAATTCGTCGTGTTTCTGAATGGCAGGTTACGCACCTTCAACAAGACAACCGGTGTCGCTGACGGCGTTATCAACGCTGACTCGGATGTCTTCTTCGCGTCCGTCATAACGCCACCGGGAGCTGGAGAAGTCGCGTTTACTTCCGACCCTCAGGTGAGATTTGACAGGCTTTCGAACCGCTGGTTTCTCGTTATCATCGACGTCGTCTTAAACGCCGCCACGGGCGCCACTACTAAGGCGAATCGCGTTTTGATCGCGGTTAACGATGCGGCCAGCAA
>DATENN010000350.1:0-2194 GCA_035275045.1 Pyrinomonadaceae bacterium | reverse complement strand
GGAATTTGAAGATTTCTGCTGCGGAAGACAAATGTGGGGCAGTTCCGATTAACAGCGAACTGCCCCACCAATCGTTTTTGTTATTTGCCGAGAATTATCCAGTCGCCGTGTGACGTACCCATGAACAGCAAGAGAGGCAATGACATCCAGGTGTTAGTGCGCGAGGCGATGAAAGCCTGCCGCGCCAGCTCCGGCGCCGCCGCTGGACCAGTGCCCGCCGTGGCCGCAAGTATTCTTTTGTTGTTCGGCCAAATGATGCCCCACACGTTTAACAGCATCACAATGCCGTACGCGCCCCCGATCCCAATCGAGTAAGACTTGTTGCTCGCAAAGCTCTGGCCGCCGGCTGTTAGTTCGGCGGTGAAAAACTTGATTAATCCCCAGGTCACGATCGCAACGAGGATGAACATTACAATCGCGAACACGCGACCGTCCTTGATCAGCGCCGGAACCTTCTTGATGATCAAAAATTCGACGATGAACAGGACGACGGGATAGCTCAACCAGGCGATCAGTACCCACCAAACGTTCACGTGCCCGCCGCCAATCGCATTGGCGTTATTCACATCCGGCGTCAGGATGTACATCGCGAAATAAGCCAGTCCGACTAGAACGGTGACTACCGCGCCCCAACGGAAGAACCAAAGCGACCGGCCTAACAGGTCAGGATTAACTTTCTTTTTGGTATCGGCGTCCATTCCTTTTTGAAAAGGAACATTGATGAGGTTGAAGAAGTAGAGCAGGCCGATCCAGGTGATGCCGGCAACGAAGTGCAGCCAACGCAGAATTATGCGAGTCAAAGCTGCGCTGTCCGGAGAATGAAAAAGATCTTGAAACATAGCCATACTGACGGGGAGCTGAACAGTTGACTCGATTAGCATATTTCCTCCCGTGAAGAAACCGGCAAAAATTTTTATTGGTCGATTACGTCCGCAGAGTACACCCAGCTTGAGCTAAGTTCAAGAACTTTACCATCGATGGCTGATCGGCATTTGATTTCAGTCCAGTGGGCGTGGTCCGGCATCCATGCCGCGAACGCTCGCCTGATTAATAACGCGCACCTTTAAATCGTCGCGCACGCGGATTTGGCACGATAAGCGCACGTTGTCCGCCAATTCGGTTTCGACGGCTAACCGATTGCGTTCGAGTTCACCCATCTCACCCGGGTCGCCCTGATGAATTTCAACACGACAAGTTGTGCAGCGCGCGTTGCCGCCACAGCGATGCAGGATGTCGATACCCGCATCCTCGATTGCCAGCACTAGTTTCTTACCTTCAGGCGCGTCGATTACCTGAGAACCGGACGCAGTTTCGGCTTCAATCCTTGCCATGAAAACACTCCCATTTTTGTGAATTGATTAGGCGATGACTGTGGCACAACTGGAAAACTTGAGCAAGCGGAGGGCGGCGCACCGGGACTTCACTGCAGCAGATCGAGCTCCATAAACGTTGCCCCGGGTACTGGGTTTTGGTAGTAGGGCGCAATCTCCTGAAATCCGAAACCGCGATACATTTGAATTGCCTGGTCCATCTTGCCGGGTAGGGTGTCGAGGCGCAGCTTCTGATGTCCAATCTGTTTTGCATCCGCGATCAAACGTTCCGTCAGCATGCGACCTAAACCGCGGCCCCGATATTGAGGACGCACATACAAGCGTTTCATCTCGGCAATGCCGTCCCCTAACTTGCGCAGCGCGACGCAACCCATCGTTTCGCCTTCGTCTACGGCAAGCAATAGACGCCCATTCGGCAACGCATAATCGCCCGGAAGTTGCGCGAGTTCTTGATCAAAGTTTTGAAAGCAAAGACTAATTTCGATCCAGCTTGCGTACTCTTCCAAAAGCCTTCGCGCTTCTTCAATTTCCGCTGCGGATTGAGCTTGGATCAGTTTCATACTTTCAGCGCAAACTTCCGTTGGTGTAACCAAAGATTAGCCAAAGCGAATGAAGCGGGTCGCAATGAAAATTAGTATTGCGCTACCTTAAAAAGAAAAGCGGCCCGTGTCCATCGGACAACGAGCCGCTTGTTAGCACCGCGTCAACTCTTGCTTAGGCCGTAAACGACGTGCCGCAACCGCAACTACCAGTCGCATTCGGATTGGTGAAAGTGAAGCCCGAGCCCATCACGCCCGTAACATAATCTATCTTCACACCGTTCAGATATTGCGCGCTGAACATGTCGACAAAAAGCTTTACGA